>NZ_JAYMZS010000001.1:0-117364 GCF_035828755.1 Amycolatopsis sp. H20-H5
CTGACAGTTGCCCCTGAAGGCCACCATCACGGCGTTAGACGCCGTGATGGTGGCCTTCAGGGGCAGTCGAAGCTAGGCGTCCTGTTGGCGGCTTCGGTCACGGTAAGCATCTTCGGCCTTCAGCACCCCGAAATGGACTGGGTCACACCGAGCGGCGGGCCTCGCGGATGGCGTCGGCGACCGAGCCGCCCGCCCGGTCCGCCCGTTCGCCGTGGTCGGACGCGGCGTGCCGCGGCTTCGACAGCTCGTCCGGCGCGACCTGTTCGACGTCCGCGGGCTCGGCGTCGATGGACTCGTCCAGCCCGCCGACCGGGGTGATGGCCGTCGGCCGGTCCGGGATCGGCTCCGGCTGGACATCGGGGACTTCCTCGGCCAGCCGCTGATCGAGCGGCTCGCCTTCCCTGGCCTCCGCGGGAGTGGTGCCGAACCGGTTCGCCGCGCTCCAGTGTTCGGGCGGCTCGACGCCGTCCTCGAGCGGGTCGAGCTGCAGCTGGTCCTCGTCGAGGGCCTCACTGGGGTTCAGCGTCTCCGCTTCGACTGGCTCACGGTCACTCACAGGGTTCTCCCGCCGTCACGTTTCAGTGCGGGGGCGTGCGTCGACAAAGCTCGCCCCACTCCCCGGTGACCTACCCTGGGACAGCGGCGCCGAAACCGGGTCACTGTCGCCGGGGTCACAGTTTTTCACCTGGTTCAGCATGTTCACGGTTTTGTGAATGCGAGTATCTTCGAGCTCATGACCACCACCAGGTGGGCGCCGGGCCACCAGCTGATCAAGCGTGCGCCGCAGCGGCACCACGAGCTGGGCCACCACGCGGCCTGGTACTTGGTGGCAGGCGGGGTCACGACCGGCCTGCAAGCCGGTCTGTTCCTCCTGCTCCGGCCGGAGTTCGGGTCGCAGATCGCCAACCTGGTCGCGATCGCGCTGACCACCGTCGGCAACACGGAGTTCCACCGCAGGGTGACCTTCGCCGACCGGTCCAGCCAAGCCGGGAAGCGACACCTCCAGGACCTGCTGACCTTCCTGTTCTACGCCGCGTACGGCTCCATCGTGCTCGCCTCACTCGAGGCGCTGGTCGACGAGCCGTCGGCACTGCTGGAGACCGGGACACTGCTGGCCGCCAGCTTCGTCGGCGGCATCGCCCGGTTCGTGGTCCTGCGCTGGTGGGTCTTCGCGCGCGCGGCGCGTTAGCCTGCGTCCGTGTCAGTGACCAACAGCCGGCCGGGCCCCCACGAGGGCGGCGCCGAACCGGACTACCGCTTCACCCTCGCCAACGAACGCACGGTCCTCGCCTGGCTGCGTACCGCGCTGGGCCTACTGGCCGGTGGGGTCGCGGTACATCAGCTGGCGCCGCTGTCCGGCAACGCGGGCACCGTGCTCGCCGGGCTGTGTGTGGTGCTCGCCGCGACGCTGGCCGCGACGGCCTACCCGCGCTGGCGGCGGGTGCAGATGGCGATGCGGGCGGGCGAGCCGCTGCCCCGCAGCGCGATGATCCCGGTGCTGACCGGCGGGATCCTGCTCCTGACCGTGGCCGCGGCACTCCTGCTCGTCCTCACATGACCGATCACGGGGCGCAGCCGCAGCGGACCGGCCTCGCCTGGCAGCGCACAGCGCTCGCCGCGGCCGGCTGCACTCTGCTTCTCCTGCACTCTGCGTCGCAACGGCATTGGGGAGTCGCGGCGTTACCGGCCGTGTTCGGCGGGCTGACAGCGGCGACGCTGGCCGCGGCGGGCGCGCGTCGCGAACGGGCTTTGCGCCGCGGCGCGGAATGTACGACAATGAATCCACGAACGGCTGTCTTTGTGTCATTTCTTGTTGCGGTGACCGCGATTTCCGTGTTGACATTGAGATAATCGCTGCAGCGCACGCGCGTTTCGCGAGTGGTGACGGTAAAAACGCCGCCATTCGGTCTCGGTTGGGTTAAGCCGATTGCTGCTAACGGGGTATCTCTAGTTGAAATCTGGACTGTAGAGCCGAACCCGCTTACAGTTACGCTGCGTCGCAAAGCCAGCAGGCAGACTCCGCTCTAACGGAGCATCTGCCTCCCAAATCGTTACGGAGCGTTGACCCCCGGGCAGTGACAAGACGCGGGGTCGCCGGGGAGACGACCATGTCAGCACCGTCCAGCACCAAGCAGTCAGGGCTGTCCGCCGTTCCCGCACCGGTGGAGGGTTACACCACTCCCGAATCGCTTCCCAGACCCAGCGGCAGATTGACCAAGGAAGACCTCGACCCGCTCGTCAAAGACGCGGGTGAGGGCAATCCGGCGGCGATCGCGTCGCTGCTGCGGATGATCGGCCCGGTGGTGGTCCGCTACTGCCGAGCGAGAATGGGCGGGCGCGACCTGTCGTACCTGTCCGCCGACGACGTCGCGCAGGAGGTCTGCATGGCCGTGCTCAAAGCACTGCCCGCCTACCAGGACCGCGGCGGTTCCTTCCTCTACCTCGTCCACGCGATCGCCGCGAACAAGGTCGCCGACGCCTACCGCGCTGTCTCTCGCGACCGCTGCGAGCCGGTGCCCGAGCTGCCCGAACGACCGCTGGCCGACAACGAGCCCGAGACCCACGCCCTGCACCTCGACCTCGGCCTCCGCCTGAGCAAACTGCTGGCCACCCTCCCCCGGGTCCAGCAGGAGATCCTGACCCTGCGCATCGCCGTCGGCATGTCCGCCACCGAAACCGCCGAGGCGCTGGGCATCTCCCCTGGCAACGTCCGCGTCACCCAGCACCGGGCCCTGGCCCGCCTCCGCACCATGGTCAGCCGCGCAGACGACTTCTGAACCCACTGACTCTGAAGGCCACCTTCACCGCGTTTTACGCCGTGATGGTGGCCTTCAGGGTCAGTGGGAAATCGCGTAGGCGCGGCGGGCGGTGTGCTCGAAGACGTCCAGGCGTTCGGGGTCCGTGAGCGAGCCGGTCAGGGAGACGGCCGTGTCGAGGACGACCTCGTACGAGGCCGCCAGCTCGCAGACCGGCCAGTCCGAGCCGAACATCAGCCGGGCGGTGCCGAAGGACTCGAGGATGTGCTCGGTGTGGCGGCGCAGGTGCCCGACGCGCCACTCGGTCCAGTCCGCCTCGGTCACCAGGCCCGAAAGCTTGCAGTACACGTTCTCCCGGTCCGCGAGCGAGGCCAGCTCGTCCGCCCACGGCTGCCAGCGGTCCTGCGAGATCGGCGGCTTGGCGGCGTGGTCGAGCACGAAGGTCATGTCCGGCAAGGAGTCCACCGCGGTGCGCGCCGCGGGCAGCTGCGCCGCTGTCACCAGCAGGTCGTAGGCCAGCCCGGCCGCGCCGACGGCCGCGAGCCCGCGCAGCACGTCCGGCCGCGCCAGCCAGCCGGGGTCCGCCTCGCCCTCGGCCTGGTGCCGGATGCCGACGAGCGGGCCGAGCGCGGCCAGCGCGGCCAGCCGGTCCTCGATGTCGGCAGCGGTGAGGTCCACCCATCCGACGACTCCGGCGATCACCGGCTCGACCTCGGCCGTCTCCAGGAATTCGACGGTCTCCTCCTCCGCGGGCACCGTCTGCACCAGCACCGTGGAGCGCACCCCGGCGAGCCGGGTGACCGCGCGAAGATCGTCCACTGTGTACGGATGCCGGATCGGGTCGAGCGCCGCCCCGGCCATCCACGGGTAGTCGCGGCGGGACGGGTCCCACAGGTGGTGATGTGCGTCGATCACGGACGTCCTCCACAGGTCACCACGGCGTCGGGCCGCAGGAGGCCCTCGGCGATCAGGTCGGTCCACAGTACTTCCGGCACCGGGGTGCGGGACCGGCGGAGGTTGAGACTCACCTGATCCGGATCGTGCGCCCCGACCACGACGCTCGCCACCGCGGGATGGGTGGCGGGCAGCGCGAGCGCGGCCTGCGGCAGCTCCACCCCGTGCCGCGCGCAGACCGCGGCGATCCGCACGGCCTTCTCCACCAGTTCCGGCGGCGCGGTCGCGTAGTCGTACGTGGCGCCGGGCTCGGCCGTGGCGAGGATGCCGCCGTTGAACGCTCCCGCGGCCATCACCGCCACCCCCCGCTTTTCGCACAGCGGCAGCAGCTCGTCCAGCGCGGGCTGGTCGAGCAGGGTGTACCGGCCGGCGACCATCACCGCGTCGAGGTCGAACCGCCGCACGAACTCGGCCAGCGGCGCGGTCCGGTTCATCCCGGCCCCGATCGCGCCGACCACGCCCTGCTCCCGCAGCTCGAGCAACGCGGGGAAGGCCCCGTTCACCGCGTCGTCGAAGTGGTCGTCGGGATCGTGGACGTAGACGAGGTCGACGCGGTCGAGCCCCAGCCTGCCGAGACTGTCCGCCAACGACCGCAGCACGCCGTCACGGCTGAAGTCCCAGCGGCGCCGGAACGCGGCGGGGACGTCGAAACCCTGGGCGTCCCGTTCGGCGGCGCCCGCGGGGTCGGGCTCCAGGACGCGGCCGATCTTGGTCGACAGCACGAACTCTTCGCGGGGATACGCTCCCAGCGCCGCGCCGAGGCGCCGCTCGGACAGGCCGAGCCCGTAGTGCGGGGCGGTGTCGAAGTAGCGGATGCCCTCGTCCCAGGCCCGGCGGACCGTCGCTTCGGCGGTCTCGTCGCTGATGGCGTGGTAGAGGTTGCCCAGCTGCGCGCAGCCGAGACCCCAGGGGGACACGGGTTTCACGGCAGCTCCCAGACCAGGGGGATCCCGGAGCCGGCACCGGAGTAGTCGTCCTCGACCTCGAGCAGCCCGGCCATCGTCGCCTGCCACCCCACGTTGGCCGGGTGGTCGCGCAGCGCGGCCCGCATGGCGGCGTAGTCGTCGACCTCGACGACGTGGAACAGGTCGAGGCCGTCGCGCCAGATCCGCCACGAACGCACGCCCGCCTCACGCAGGGCAACGTCGAGTTCGCCGGGGATCACCGCGTGCGTGGTCTCGTACTCGGCCTCCCTGCCCGGCTTGAGCCGGGTGCGCAGGGCCACTCTTTGTGGTGCGACACGCTGGGCCACCACTCCTCCTTGGTTCGATACGTGGCAGTGTGGTCGGTAAGCTCAAACATCCGAGGTCTTGTCGATGCTCGAAGAAGAAGGAGGCGGCGGACATGCCGGTCACCGATGTCGCGATCGACAAGATCAAGGACATGATCATCTCGGGTGAACTCGCCCCTGGCGACAGGTTGCCCAAGGAGGCCGAACTCGCCCAGCGGCTCGGCCTTTCCCGCAGCTCGCTGCGCGAAGCGGTGAAGGCACTGTGCCTGATCCGCGTGCTCGACGTCCGGCAGGGCGACGGCACGTACGTCACCAGCCTCGAGCCGAACCTGCTGCTGGACGCGATGTCGTTC
This sequence comes from Amycolatopsis sp. H20-H5, assembly GCF_035828755.1. Lineage (NCBI taxonomy): Bacteria > Bacillati > Actinomycetota > Actinomycetes > Pseudonocardiales > Pseudonocardiaceae > Amycolatopsis > Amycolatopsis sp. H20-H5. The sequence goes on from NZ_JAYMZS010000001.1 coordinate 5,295, forward strand.
GTCATCGACTTCCACCGAGACGACACGGTGCTCGACTTCCTCGCGGTGCGCCGGATCCTGGAGCCCGCGGCCACGGCGCTGGCCGCGATGCACATGAGCGACAAGGGCATCGCCGAGCTAGGCGAGCTGCTCGACGAGCTGGAGGACGCGCCGACCGTCGAAGCACTGGTCGCCAACGACCTGCAGTTCCACCGCAAGATCGCCGACGGCTCCGGCAATCCCGTGCTGTGCTCCCTGCTCGACAGTCTGTCCGGCCCGACCGCGCGGGCAAGGGTCTGGCGCGGGCTCACCCAGGAGGGTGCGGTCGCGAAGACCCGCGAACAGCATCTCGCGATCTACGACGCCATCGCCGCCCGCGAGCCGGAACTGGCACGTTCCTGGGCGACCGTGCACGTCGCGGGGGTCGAACAGTGGCTGCGCAACGCGCTCGGCTCCGCTGACGAGGAGAACGTCTTCCCGCCTGCCGCCGCTTCGTAACCGCATCGGACACTCCACTCTCGACGGTCTCTGAAGGTCACTGCTTTTTCTCAGACCCTAACGCCCTCATGGTGGCCTTCAGAGACCGTTTCGGTTACGTCTGGGGCTTCCCGCCCGCGAAACGGGAGATGATCAGCGCGATCAGGATGATGCCGCCGTAGACGGCCGTGATCCAGAACGAGGACACCTGAGCCAGCGTCAGCAGGTTCTGCACCACGCCGATCAGCAGCACACCGGTGAGCGCGCCGAACATGGTGCCCTTGCCGCCGTCGAGCGAGATGCCGCCGATGACCGCGGCCGCGAACACGGTGAACACCATTCCGGTGCCCTGCCCCGCGTTCAGCGCGCCGACGTATCCGGTCAGCACCAGGCCGCCCAGCGCGGCGAGCACGCCCGCGATGATGAACACGATCATCGAGATCCGGTCCACCCGGATCCCGGCCGCCCGAGCGGCCTCGCGGTTGCCGCCGATCGCGTACAGCGCCCGGCCGACCCGGTGGTAGCGCAGGACGAGCGCCGCGATGACGTACGCCGCGGCCGCCAGCCAGACCGACATCGGCAGCCCGCCGAAGGTCGTCGTCGCGATGGTGGTGAACGCGTCGGGCAGGTCGAACAGCGTCTTGCCGTTGGTCGAGCCGACCAGCAGCCCGCGCAGCACGATCTGGATCGCCAGCGTCACGATGAACGCGTTGAGCTGCAGCTTGATGATGAGGAACCCGTTGAACAGCCCGATCAACGCACCCACACCGACGATCACGAGCAACCCGACGCCGACCGGCAGCTCGGTGCCGAAGCCCGCCACGGCGGCGGGAATCACCAGCAGCGCGCCGAGCGCGGGCGCGATCCCCACCGTGGACTCCAGCGACAGGTCGAACTTGCCGGTGATCAGCACGAGCGACTCGCCCAGCACGACCAGCGCCAGCGCCGCGGACGAGCCGAGGATGCTGATGATGTTGCCGGTGGTCAGGAAGCTGTCGTTGACGATGGCGCCGATCACCACCAGCACGACGAGCGCGGGCAGGAGCGCGAGTTCCCGCAGCCAGCCCAGTTTCTTCCGTTTCACCGGCGCGACGGCAGGCGTCGTCTCGGTTCCGTTCAGCACCTCAGTGTTCATTATCGAGCCTTCCGCTATCGCGCTGCCGGGGCGCGCCTTGGGTAAGCGAGGCCAGTTCCGGCCGAGGGCGCCCCGCCATCGCGATGGCGGGGCCTCCGGCCAAAAGGCTCGACCTCAAAAAATCACCAGATCTTGTGGTCACTTCATGCATCGAGCTCGACCCCTTCGATGTCGGCCACCAGGTCACCGTCGGTCCAGCCGGCGCGGTGCTCGGCGACCACCAGGCCGGCGCGCAGCACCAGAACCCGGTCACTCAGGCGCAGATCGTCCAGCTCGTCGCTGACGATCAGCACCGCCTTGCCCTCGGCGCGCACCCGGTCGACGACCGCGAGCAACGCCTCCTTCGACTTCACGTCCACCCCGGCGGTGGGGTTGATCAGCACCACCACCGAAGGGTCGCTCGCCAGCGCGCGGGCCAGCACGACCTTCTGCTGGTTTCCCCCGGACAGCGAGGAAACCGGCTGCTCGGGACCGGCGGTCACGATGCCGTAGTCCACGACGGCGCGCGCGGCCGAAGCGTTCCGCGCCCTGGGCGACGCGATCCCCGCCGGGCCGAGCCGGTCCATGATGGTCATGGTCGCATTGTCCGCAATGGACTGTTCGAGCACGAGCCCCTGGTTGTGCCGGTCCCGCGGGACACAGCCCAGCCCGGCACGCAGCGCGGCCGGGACGTCACCGGGCCGCAGCGGCCGCCCGCCGACGGTGATCGTGCCCGCCGACGGCTTCCGAAGCCCGTACAGCGTTTCCGCGACCTGGTGCTTGCCGCTCGCGTTGCTCCCGGCCAGCCCGAGCACCTCGCCCTGGCGCAGCTTGAACGAAACGCCGTCGAACCCTTCTCCCGCAAGGCCTTCGACGACGAGCGCCTCGGCCGTGGAATCGGGCAACGGGTCGCGGGAGGCAGCGTCGCGCACGGACAGGCCACCCTGCTCGCCGGTCATCGCGTCGACCAGCTGGGCGCGGCCGAGCTCGGCGACCGGCGCGGTGACGATGTGCCGCGCGTCGCGCAGCACCGTCACCGCCTGGCAAACCTCGTACACCTCGTGCAGGTGGTGTGAGATGAACAGGAACGTCACCCCGGCCGCCTGCAGCTCCCGCATCCGGTCGAACAGCCGCTCGATCGCCTGGCTGTCCAGCTGCGCGGTCGGTTCGTCGAGCACGATGAACCGGGCGCCGTAGGACAGCGCGCGGGCGATCTCGACGAACTGACGGTCCTCGACGGACAGTTCGCCCGCCGGGGTGTCGACGTCGACGTTCACACTCCACGAGTCCAGCAGGTCACGGGCCTGACGCCGCAGGCGTGACCAGCTGATCATGAACCGCTTGCCGGACTGGCGGTTGAGGAACAGGTTCTCGGCAACGGTCAGCTGCGGGATCACCGTGGAATGCTGGTACACACAGGCGACGTGCTGTTTCCACGCCTCCCGCTGGCTCAGCGGCGGAGCGGGCTGCCCAGCGAACGAGACACTACCCGTGTCCGTTTTGGACAGTCCGGTGAGGATGGACACCAGGGTCGACTTCCCGGCCCCGTTGCGCCCGACGAGCGCGTGGGACTCGCCGGGGTGCACGGTGAGGCTGACGTCGGAAAGCGCGACGGTCGGGCCGTAGCGCTTGCCGACACCCTGTGCGCTGACCACCGGGGCGGCGGCTTCGCCGGCGGGCAGCGCGTTCACAGGTTGTTACCCCACAGAGCCTTGTCGTCCACATTGGCCTTGGTGACGACCGGCGCGGCCAGCTGGTCCTCGAGGATCCCGGGGTGGGTCTCGACGACGGTGCTGCCGTGGTCGGTCGGGCCGGGCTTGAACGTCTCGCCAGCCATGGCCTTCTTCAGCCAGTACATGCCGTACCTCGCGTAGTCGTCGGCGGGCTGGGACACCGTCGCGTCGAGCTCGCCCGCGCGGATCGCGGCCAGCTCCTGCGGGATGCCGTCGTTGCTCACCAGCACGACGTGCTTGGGGTCGCCGACCGGGAAGTACATGTTCTTGCGCTTCAAGGCCTGCTGCGTCGGCGCGAGGTACACGCCACCGGCCTGCATGTAGACGGCCTTGATGTCCGGGTTGGCGGTCAGCAGGCCTTCCAGCCCGGACGCCGCCTTGTCGGCCTTCCACTCGGCCGGGACCTCGAGCACGGTCACGCCGGGGAACTTCGCCTTCATGCAGGTGCGGAACGCGTCTGAGCGCTCACGCCCGTTGACCGAGGCGAGGTCGCCCATGATCTGCACGACCTTGCCCTGCGTGACCTTCGCGCCGATCGCGTCGCAGGCCTTAATGCCGTAACCCTTGTTGTCGGCGCGCACGACCATGGCGACCTTGCCGCTCTCCGGCGCGACGTCGACGGCCACCACCGGGACGCCCTTGTTCTCCGCCTGCTTGAGCCCGGCGACGATCGCCGCGGAGTCCAGCGGCGTGACGACCAGGCCCTTGACGCCCTGGTTGAGGAACGTGTTGATGTCGGTGATGAGCTTCGCCGGGTCGCTGTCGGCGTTGACCGTCGGCAGCGCGTCGATGCCCGCGGCCTTCGCCATCTGCGGCACGTAGTTGTTGTAGGCCTGCCAGAACGGCGACGTCAGCAGCGGCAGCGTCGCCCCGACCTTGCCGCCCTCGGCCGACGCGGTCCCGCCGGCTGGTTTGTCCTTTGTGGAACCACAGGCCGTCAGGCTCAGGCCGAGCACGGCCGCCGCGGCGGCCACCTTGATCACGCTCTTACGCACCGCATCCTCCTTGATGACAGCGAAAACTAGTTCTGGACCGGCCCGCGCGGACGCAGGCCGTACATCCCGCCGTCGACGGCGAGCGCCGTGCCGGTGGTCGAAGCGGACAACGGGCTGGCCAGGTAGACGATCGCGTTGGCGACCTCTTCGGCCGTGACGAGCCTGCCCATCGGCTGGCGGGCGGCCAGCGCGGCACGCTCGGCCTCGGGGTCGGCGGCGGAGTCGAGCAACCTGCCCACCCACGGGGTGTCGGCCGTGCCGGGGCAGACGCAGTTGACGCGGACGCGGTCCGGCAGGTGGTCGGTGGCCATGGCGAGCGTCAGCGAGAGCACCGCGCCCTTGGTCGCCGAGTACAGCGCGCGGTTGGGCAGCCCGGCCCACGCGGCGATGGAGCAGGTGTTGACGATCGCCGCCGACGGCGACTCCCGCAGGTGCGGCAGCGCGGCCCTGGCGAGCCGGACCATGCCGACGACGTTGACGTCGAACGCGCGGTGCCACTCGTCGTCGGAGTTGGCCGAGACGTCGCCCTGCGCACCGATCCCGGCGTTGTTCACCAGGATGTCGAGACGGCCGAACCGCGCCGCCACCGCGTCGATCGCGGCGGTGACTTCGGCATCGGAGCTGACGTCGCAACGGAAGCCGGTGAAGCCCTCGGGGAGGTCTTCGGGTTTGAGATCGAGCACCGCCACCCGCGCGCCGCGGGCGGCGAGCAGTTGGGCGGTCGCGAGGCCGATCCCCGAGGCACCTCCGGTGACGGCGGCGACCAGGCCCTCGTACTCCGTCACTGCTTTTTCGGCGGGAGGAAGTGCCTCAAAAGTACTCACTTGCGGTCTCCGTCCATTCTGGACCGTCCGGGAAGACGAACCGGCGCAGGGTCGCGTCGTGCATGCGCGCGGAGAACCCGGGTTCGGTCGGGGCGAGGTACCGGCCGTCACGGACGACGGCCGGGTCGGTGAAGTGCTCGTGCAGGTGGTCGACCCACTCGATCGAGCGATCCTCGTCGCTGCCGGACACCGCGACGTAGTCGAACATCGACAGGTGCCGCACGAGCTCGCACAGCCCGACCCCGCCGGCGTGCGGGCACACCGGGATGCCGAACTTGGCCGCCAGCAACAGGATCGCGAGGTTCTCGTTGACACCGCCGACGCGCGAGGCGTCGAGCTGGAGCACCGAGATGGCTTCGGCCTGCAGGAACTGCTTGAACATCACGCGGTTCTGCACGTGCTCGCCGGTGGCCACCTTGATCGGGGCCACCGCCTTCGCGATCGCGGCGTGCGCGAGCACGTCGTCGGGCGAGGTCGGCTCCTCGATCCAGTACGGATCGTAGGGCGCGAGCGCGTTCATCCAGGTGATCGCGGTGTCGACGTCCCAGCGCTGGTTCGCGTCGACCGCGACCCGGATGTCCTGGCCGACGGTCTCCCTGGCCAGCTTCAGCCGACGGACGTCGTCGTCGAGATCGCCGCCGACCTTGAGCTTGATCATCTCGAACCCGTCGGCCACGGCCTGTTCCGCCAGCCGCACGAGCTTGGCGTCCGAGTAACCCAGCCAGCCGGGTGACGTGCTGTACGCGCGGTAGCCGTTGGCCTCGATCCGCGCGAGCCGCGCCGCGCGGCCGGGCTCGGCGGCACGCAGGATGTCCAGCGCGTCCTGCTCGGTCAGCGCGTCGGACAGGTAGCGGAAGTCGACGAGCGAGACCAGTTCCTCCGGCGACATCCGCGCGAGGAATTTCCACAGCGGGAGGCCCGCCCGGCGGGAGGCGAGGTCCCAGGCGGCGTTGACGATCGCGCCGATGGCCATGTGGGAAACGCCCTTTTCGGGGCCCAGCCAGCGGAACTGGGAGTCGCCGACGAGCGTGCGCGACAGGTCGCCGAGGGCGGCGGCGTCCTCGGGCACGTCCCGGCCGAGGACGTGTGGTTCGAGCGCGCGGATCGCGGCGGCCTGCACGTCGTTGCCGCGGCCGATGGTGAAGGTCAGGCCGTAGCCGTCCGGGCCGCTGTCGGTGTGCAGGACGACGTAGGCCGCCGAGTAGTCGGGATCGGGGTTCATCGCGTCCGAGCCGTCCAGGTCCCGCGAGGTGGGGAACCGGACGTCGAGCACTTCCATGCCGACGATCTTCGCCATGTCAGGCCTGCCTCACCGTCTGGCGCTGACGGCCGAGGCCGTCGATTTCCAGCTCGACGACATCGCCTTCGCGCAGGTACGGCTTGGGCTCGGGCTGGCCGAGCGCGACACCCTGGGGGGTGCCGGTGTTGATCAGGTCGCCGGGCCGCAGCACCATGAACTGGCTGAGGTAGTGCACGATCTCGGCGACGGTGAACACCATGTCCTTGGTGGTCGAGTCCTGCCACTTCTTCCCGTTGACCCACAGCCGCAGGCCGAGGTCCTGCGGGTCCGCGATCTCGCTCGCGGGCAGCAGGAAGGGGCCGAGCGGGTTGAAGTTCTCGCACGACTTGCCCTTGTCCCACTGGCCGCCGCGCAGCAGTTGGAACTCGCGCTCGGACACGTCGTTCGACAGCACGTACCCGGCGACGTGGTCCAGCACGTCGTCGACGCTGTCGAGGTAGCGCGCGGTCTTGCCGATGACGACACCGAGCTCGACCTCCCAGTCGGTGCTGGTGGACTCGCGCGGGATGAGCACGTCATCGTCCGGCCCCACGACGACGTCCGGGGCCTTCATGAACACGACGGGCTCCGCGGGGATGGCCGCGCCGGTCTCCTCCGCGTGCTTGCGGTAGTTGAGGCCGATGCAGACGACCTTGCCGGGCTGCGCGATCGGGGCGCCGACCCGCAGGTCACCCTGGCTCACGACCGGCAGTTCACCGGCGGCCAGCGCGGCTTCGGCGCGTGCCACGCCGCCGCCCGCGAGGAAGCCGCCATCGATGTCAGCGGTGAGACCGGCGAGGTCGTACAACGTCCCGTCCCCGGCTCGCACGAACGGACGTTCACTTCCCGGTTCACCGAGACGGAGCAACTGCACGGATGTTCCCTTCTTCAACCCAACAGACATCCGATGTATACCGCACAGGCTTCGCTCAATCTAGGGTTGACGTGGAACTATCTCGAAAATTGATCGGATCAGTCGCGCACCATCCGCCCGCTGAGCGGGGTGTCCTTGATCACCACGGGAATAGTTGCTGGCGGTATGCAAGTTCGACCGCAGGGGGACATGTACTGGGGATGGAGACCGATGACCGTCGCGCCCGCACGCGCCGCAGCACAGGAAGCACGCACGACGAAGTCCAGGGGAACGGCGCGGTTCGTGCTGATCCTCGGCGGACTGTCGGCGTTCGGCCCGTTGTCGATCGACATGTACCTGCCCGCGCTGCCACGGATGGCGGGCGACCTGCACACCGCCGACACCACCATGCAGCTGACGCTGACGGCCTTCATCATCGGCCTCGCTGTCGGCCAGCTGGTGCTCGGACCGCTGTCCGACGCGTTCGGCCGCCGCCGTCCGCTGCTGTTCGGCCTCGCGTTCTACGTCGTGGGCTCCGTGCTCTGCGCGGTGAGCCCCAACGCCGAGCTGCTCATCGCCGCCCGTGGGGTGCAGGCGATCGGCGCGGCGGCGGGCATCGTGATCGCGCGGGCCACCGTGCGCGACCTGTTCTCCGGCACCGCGATGACCAAGTTCTTCTCGATGCTCATGCTGGTCAACGGTCTCGCCCCGATCCTGGCGCCGATCATCGGCGGCCAGATCCTCAACTGGACCTCGTGGCGCGGCGTGTTCGTGACACTCACCCTGTTCGGCGCGGCACTGCTGGCCGTGGTCGCCTTCCTGCTGCCGGAACCACTGCCCGTCGAACGTCGGACGCCTGCCAGGCTCGGCAGCGTGCTTCGCGGCTACGCCCGGCTGCTGCGCGACAGGGTGTTCCTCGGCTACGCGCTCGCGTCGGGGCTGATGTTCGCCGGGCTGTTCGCCTACATCTCCGGCTCTTCGTTCGTGCTGCAGGGCGTCTACGGGCTGAGCCCGCAGGCGTTCAGCCTGGCGTTCGGCGCCAACGGGATCGGGATCGTGCTGGCCGGGCAGCTCAACGGCAGGCTGGTCGGGCGGTTCCCGGAGCGCAAGCTGCTCACCGCGGGCCTGCTCGTCTCGACGGCGGGCGGCCTCGGCGTGCTGCTGGCCGTGGTGGCGCACCTTGGCCTGTTCGGACTGCTGATCCCGCTGTTCCTGCTGGTCTCGAGTGTCGGGCTGGTGATGCCGAACGCGAGCTCGCTGGCGCTGGCCGAGCACGCGCGGTCGGCCGGTTCGGCGTCCGCGCTGCTGGGCGTGCTGCAGTTCGTCGTCGGCGGCATCGCCACCCCGCTGGTCGGGCTGGGCGGGCCGGGCACCGCGCTGCCGATGGTCCTGGTCATGGCCGGGTTCAGCGCACTCGCCCTGGTCGCGTTCCTGACACTGGCCAAGCCTGCCGCTCAACCTCATCTCAGCTGAGAGCACCGTTCTTCAGCTGCTCGGCGGTCACCGTCGCGCGACCGTCCACAAGGGACGTCAGCGCGTCGCCGTCGTCCCAGGAGTTGACGTTCATCGCCGCGGCCACCCGGCCGTCCCGCAGCCAGAACGCGATGAACTCGCGGCTCGCGAGATCGCCGCGCACCACCAGCTCGTCGGTGTCGGGGTCGGCGAGGCCGCGGTACTCGCAGCCGAGGTCGTACTGGTCGGAGAAGAAGTAGGGGCTGTTGAGGTAGGGCTCGTTCTCGCCGATGAGGTTGCCCGCGACGTGCGTGCCGTGGTTCTTCGCGGTGTCCCAGTGCTCCACGCGCACCCGCTTGCCGTAGCGCGGGTGGAAGTGGGCGGCGATGTCACCGATGGCGTAGACGTCCGGCGCGGCGGTGCGCAGCCCGGCGTCGACGCAGACCCCGCCGTCGTCGGCCAGCTCCAGCCCGGCGACATGCGCGAGCTCCACCCGCGGCGCGGCGCCGACGGCCACGAGCACGACGTCCGCGGGGAGCTCGTCCCCGCTCTGCAACCGGACGCCGTTCACGCCCCCTGGCCCGCCGGTGAACTCGGCCACGCGTTCACCCAGCCGCCACCGGACGCCGTGTTCGGTGTGCAGCTCACGGAAGACCCCGGCGACCTCGTCCCCGAGGACGGCGTGCAGCGGCGCCGACACCTGGTCGACGACGGTCACCTCCGCGCCGTGCTTGCGGGCCGCGGCGGCGGCCTCGGAGCCGATCCACCCGGCGCCGACGATGACCACGCGCTCGGCCTCGGCGAAGGCCGACCGCAGGGCGAGCGAGTCGTCGAGACTGCGCAGGGTCCGCAGCCCCGGCAGGCCGGACCCGGGAACGGGCAGCGACCGCGGCCGCGAACCGGTCGCGAGCACGAGCCGGTCGTACCGGTGTTCACCGCCGGAGTCGTCGAGCACGAGGCGGGCGCCGAGTTCGACGCGCGTGGCGGTCACGCCACGCTTCAGGGTGATGCCCTGGTCGGCGCCTTCCACCCAATCGGGTTCGTCGGCGTCCCCGAGCAGGATTCCCTTGGAGAGCGCGGGTAACTCGTACGGGGGATGCGGATCCGCGCCCAGCAGCAGGATTTCGCCGTCGAACTCCCGTTCTCGCAGCGCGACAGCGGCCGAAGCCCCCGCCAGGCCCGCGCCGACTATGACGATCCTCCTGAGCTCGGACACCTCAGCCCTCCCCAATCCCGGCAAGCCTGCCGCCCGGACGCTACTCCCGTTCGGGGTGCGCAGCAGCCTCTCTGCGCACCGCACCGCCCGCCCGGTTCCGGCCACGCGCCTACCCTGAAGCCACCTTCAGCAACCCAACCCCGACACGCACCACAAAATCCAGCCACCACAGTTTGCCGGGACCACGGGGTCTCCGCGAGCTCTGCGAGTGGAGACTTCACGCCGCGCGCCCTCTTTCAGGGCCGCCAGGCCCTCCCAACTCGCGACGGTAGGTCGCCCCCTTACAAACAAGACCCGCGCTTACGGTGGACACCAGGGGCGACCTGGCGGCGCGAATTTGTGAGCGTGCCGGCCAAAAACACAGGCTTGGAGGAGATCATCAGTTACCTGGAGATAACCGCGCTGAGCGAGTTACGGCCCGCCAAGGTCAAGAGCGGGCTGACGCTGGAGCCCGTCGACGCGGGCTCGCCGCTGATCCGGGAGTTGCACACCCGCATCGGGACTCCGTACAGCTGGCCGGGCGTGACCCGGTCGGACGAGGACTGGGCCGGGTGGCTGGCGCTTCCCCGCTGCTACCGGCTGGTGAAGTACCGGAAAGAGGTCGCGGGGATCGCCGATTTCGAGCCGCAGCAGGACGGCGAAGTGGAGATCACCACCTTCGGCCTGCTGCCGGAGTACATCGGCCGGGGGCTGGGCGGGCACGCGCTGACGCTGGCCGTCGAACAGGCCTGGCAGGTCGAACCCCTCGGCGGCGAGCCGTTGCGGCGGGTCTGGCTGCACACCTCGACCCGCGATCACCCGAACGCGCTGACCAACTACCTGCGCCGGGGTTTCCGGCCGTTCCAGACCCGGTGAGCGGCCGGATTTCGCTGAATACGCAGGTCAGCGGTCAGTGTTAACCCATCAGTAGGAATCTTGGGAAAACCGCGTCACGCCGTCACGGGGGGTTCGTCCCAGCCTCGCACGAAGAGCGACCGTAGAGGCGAATCGGAGGGTGAGGGCCGTGACATCGACTTCTCGGGACGAATGGTCTGTCAGCTGCCGGGATCTGGCGGGCAGGCGCCGGGATCTGACGGTATTCGTGAACAGCGACAAGGTCGTGCTGGTGGCGCCGCCGGGAGAGGCGGCCGTGCTCGGCCCGCTGGACGTGGGGCGGCTGCGGGCCGCGCTGCGAGACGCCGTCGTCGCCGTCGCACAACATCCCGCGAACGGATGACAACTACCGTTCCTACTTGCGAGTAGGTTAGAGTCGGCACCGACAGACGAGTTCCGCGAGCAAAGGTGCCGGCGATGACGACCTACTTCGTGACGGGCGCGACGGGCTTCCTCGGGAAGCGCCTCGTCGCCCGCCTGGTGCGGCGGCAGGACACCACCGCCGTGTACGCGCTGGTGCGCGAGACCTCCCGCGGCAAGCTGGCCGCGCTGGCGCAGGACTGGCCGGACGCCGGGAAACTGGTGCCGGTCACCGGCGACCTCACCGAGGAGGGGCTCGGGATCGACCCGGCCGCGCTCGACCCCATCGACCACGTCGTCCACCTCGGCGCGATCTACGACCTCACCGCCGGCGAGGCGGCCAACCGGGCCGCGAACGTCGACGGCACGCGCAACCTGCTCACCTTCGCCGCCGCGGCGAACGCCGGGCTGGTGCACCACATCTCGTCCATCGCGGTCGCCGGCGAGCACGACGGACGGTTCACCGAGGCCGATTTCGATCTCGGTCAGAGCTTCGCCTCGCCGTACCACGCCACGAAGTTCGAGGCCGAAAAACTGGTGCGCACCCACGGGAAGACGCCCTATCGGGTGTACCGGCCCTCGGCCGTGGTCGGCGATTCGCACACCGGCGAAATGGACAAGATCGACGGTCCGTACTACTTCCTCCCGGCCATCTCGCGTCTCGCGGCGCTCCCCCGGCGGCTGCCACTGGCGGCTCCCGACCTCGGCTCGACCAACCTCGTGCCGGTCGACTACGTCGTCGAAGCGATCGAGTTCCTCATGCACGCCGACGCGCCGTCGGGCAGCACGTACCACCTGGGATCACCACGGCCGCAGCCGTTGCACGAGGTCTACAACGCCTTCGCGCGGGCGGCCGGTGGGCCGACGATCGGCGCGGTCCTGCCCGCCGGGCCCTCGTCCGCGCTGCGCCGGGCGGGCTCCCGGGTCGCCAGTGCCGCCGCCGCGGGCGTCGACCGGGTACCCGGTGGACGGCGGGCACGCGCCGCGGTGCTCGCCGAACTCGGTGTCCCGCTGGAGGTCCTGCCGCATCTGAGCATGGACGTCGACTTCGTCACCGCCGCCACCACCGCCGCGCTGGCCCCCGGCCGGATCACCCTCCCCGCGCTGCGCGACTACGCGGCCCCGCTGTATGGCTACTGGCTCGACCACCTCGACACCGACCGCGGGCGCAAGCGCCCCGGCCCGGACGCGCTGCGTGGCCGGACCGTCCTGATCACCGGCGCGTCCTCGGGAATCGGGCGCGCCTCCGCACTCGCCGTCGCCGCCAAGGGCGCCGAGGTCGTGCTGGTGGCCCGGCGCGCCGAGGAGCTGGACCAGGTCGTCGAGCAGATCGTCGCGGCCGGGGGCAGGGCCGCCGCGTACCCGTGCGACCTGACCGACGGCGGCGCGGTGGACGCGCTGGTCAAGGACGTGCTCGCCGCGCACGGCGCGATCGACATGCTGGTCAACAACGCGGGCCGGTCGATCCGGCGCTCGGTGCGGCTGTCGACGGAGCGGTTCCACGACTACGAGCGCACGATGGCGATCAACTACTTCGGCCCGGTGCGGCTGATCCTCGGGCTGCTGCCGTCGATGAGCGAACGCGGGTTCGGCCACATCGTCAACGTCACCACCCAGGGCCTGCAGACCGACACCCCGCGCTTCACCGCGTACCTCGCGTCGAAGGCCGCGCTGGAGGAGTTCGGGCTCGTCGCCGGGCGCGAAACGCTGTCCGACGGCGTCACCTTCACCTCGGTCCGGATGCCGCTCGTGCGCACCGACATGATCACGCCGACCGGCTCGTACCGTGGCCTCCCGTCCAGCAGCCCGGAACGGGCCGCAGCGCTGGTGGTCAAGGCGCTGGAACGACGTCCGGAGATCCTCAGCCTGCCCGAGGGCCGGGCCGCCGAGCTGGCGACGCTGCTGGCGCCGAGGCTGTCGCGACTCGTCGTGCACCTGGCCTACCGGGCGATGCCGGAGTCCGCCCCGGAGGCCAAGAGCCTGCCCCGGCAGGCACCGCTGGCGTCGGTCGCGGGCGCGATCACGCGGCTCGTCTGGCGCCGCCGGGCCTGACACGGCGCACCCCGGCCTCCGGCTCGATCGGGGCCGGGGCCCGGCCGCTACCATCGTTTCCCCGGACGCCGAGGTCGGCGACGCGGGACGACGACGGAAGGGGCTGCGTGGACGTCGCCAGTCCCCCGCTGCCCAAAGCCGGGGCCGCCGGGCCCGCCGCCGTCACGAAGCCGGGCCGACTGCTGCCGCTGCACGCCGCGTGGATCGTGATACTGGCGCTGGCCACCGAATTCCGGGTCGGCCGGTTCGGCTTCCACCCGTCCGACCAGGGCTTCATCCTGGCGCAGGCCTGGCGGGTGCTGCACGGGGAGATCCCGCACGCGGACATCATCTCCGCGCGCCCGCTCGGCTCGGCGATCCTGCACGTCGTCGATTTCGTGGTGCCCGGCCCGCTGTTCTTCGTCTCGAGCGTGCTCAGCATGATCGAGATCATCATCTCGACCATGGCGTTCACCGTGCTGCTCACCCGCCGCCGGGTGCGCGACTGGGGCCCCGGCCTCACCGCGCTGGTCGCGGCCGCGTCACTGATCAACCTCAACGGCTTCCCGCTGATGGCCTGGCACACCGTGGACGGCATCGCGCTCACCGCGTGCGGCGCGTGGGCACTCGATGCGGGAATCCGGACCGGGCGGGCGTTCCCGCGTCGTTCGGGACTGTTCCTGCTGGGCTGCGCGGTGTTCGTCAAGCAGAGTTTCGTGCTCGCGGCCGTCATCGGCGTGCTGTACCTGCTCCTGCACCCGGCGCTGCGCGAAGGCGCGTTCCGCACCGCGCGCTGGTGGTGGCGCACGATCGCCGATCTGCTCGCGCTCGGCGCGTTCCCGCTGGTGTACGTCGGCGTTGTGGTGGCGGGCGGCGGCTTCACGGCGATGGTCGACCAGCTCACCGGCGGCACCCCGGCCTACGGCGAGCGGCTGCTCGGGCTCTGGATGACCGGTGAAGCCGACCCGACGTTCGTCGACCCGCCGCTGCCAGAGCTGGCGCTGTTCGCCATCGCCGCCGCGATCCTGATCGCGCTGCGCCTGTTCGAGGGCAGGCTGGGGCTGTTCGGCAGGCTGGCGTCCTGGCTGTTCGTGCTCGGCGGCGCGGCGGCCGTGCTGCTGACCGTGGTGGACGGCGGGTTCACCGGGCCGTCGCGCTGGGCCGATGTGCTGTGGTGGAGCGCCGCGATCGCCGTGGTCGCGAACACGATCACCCGCCGGCGGGTGCCGTGGGCCGGGCTACTGGTGCTGGCGACCGGGTTCATGATCAGCCTGTCCTGGGGCAACGACACCCCGACGCTGCTGACCGGTTCGCTGGGACTGACCGCGCTGCTGCTGCTCGCCGACGGGATGCCGCCCCCGTTCGAGTGGCCGTCGCGGCTGAGCCTGTGGCCGCTGACGGCGGTCGCCGGGCTGGCCGTGGTCGCGCTCGCGGGTCAGCAGGTGGTGTATCGCCACGATCAGCACGCCTATCTCGACGTCGCGCACGACCAGCTGACCGCGGACCTCGGCACGATCATCCCGGACATGCGCGGGATCCGGACCAACCCGAACACGTTCACCTACGTCTCGCAGATCCGTGACTGCGTCGGCCGGTTCCCGGCCGGGCGCACGGCGGTGCTGCCGGACAACACCTTCGCCTACCCCGCGCTGCGGCTGCGCAACCCGTTCCCGCTGGAATGGCCGCTGCCGCTGGAGATCGTCGCGGACGCGCCGCAGCGGATGCTGGCCACCGCGGACGAGCTGAACCGCGACGGCGACTACCTCGTGCTGTTCCAGACCGTGCCGAGACAGGTGCTGGCCGTCGGCGGCCCGGTGCCCGCGAAGGTGCCACCGGAGACGCCGATCTTCGACTACCTGGGGCTGGAGCAGGCGATCCAGGCCCGGCTCACCGGGCTGGTGGTCACCTGCGGCAGCTTCGTCGGCAAATGGGTCCCGCACCGCTGATTCGGCGTGCCCGATTCGATTGCCCCTGAAGGCCACCTTCACGGCGTTTAACGCGGTGAAGGTGGCCTTCAGGGGCTTCTGGGTGGGGCGCTACTCGACGACGGCGTCCTCGGGACGTCCGGCGGCCAGCCCGGCCAGGACGTCCAGAGCCG
This sequence comes from Amycolatopsis sp. H20-H5, assembly GCF_035828755.1. Lineage (NCBI taxonomy): Bacteria > Bacillati > Actinomycetota > Actinomycetes > Pseudonocardiales > Pseudonocardiaceae > Amycolatopsis > Amycolatopsis sp. H20-H5. Next base: position 20,579 of record NZ_JAYMZS010000001.1, read on the forward strand.
ACGCGAGGACCTGTGGCGCGGGTGAGCCGAGCGCGAGGCGGACGGCATTCGGGGCGTGGCCGGGGACCACGGCGAACGCGGCGGCCGGGGTGAGCGCGATCCCGTACCGGGCCGCGGCGGCGACGAAGGTCTCGGCGCGCCACTGTCCGGGCAGCTCCCACCAGCAGTGATAGGCGTGCGGGTCGGCGTGCAGGGTGAACCCGGCCAGCCGCTCGGCCGTGAGCCGCTGTCGCCCGGCCGCGTCGAGCTGTTTGGCACTGACGATCGCCGCCACGGTGCCGTCGGTGATCCATTGTGTGGCCGCCGCGACGGCGAACCGCCCGGCCGTCCAGCCACCGGAGCGCGCGGCCGCGGCGATCCGGGCGTTCATCGAGGCCGGGGCCACCACGAACCCCGTGGTGAGGCCGGGCGCGAGCCGTTTGGACAGGCTGTCGACGAGGACCGTGCGCTCGGGCGCGAGCTCCGCGAGGGCCGGGGCGTCCTGGCGCAGGAAGGTGTAGATGCCGTCCTCGATCGCGGGCAGGTCGAGCCTGCGCAGCGTGGCGGCGAGGGCGGCGAGGCGCGGGCCGTCCATGGTGATCCCGAGCGGGTTGTGCAGCGTGGGCTGCAGGTACACCGCGCGCAGCGGGGCGGCGCGATGCGCCTCCTCCAGCGCTTCCGGCACCATCCCGGCGGCGTCGGTCTCGATCGGCACGAGTGTGACGCCCAGCCGCCCGGCGACGGCTTTCGCGACCGGATAGGTGAGCGATTCGACGGCGAGCCGTTCCCCGACCGGCACGAAAGCGGCGACGGCGGCGGCGATGGCCTGGCGGCCGCTGCCGGTGAACAGCAGGTCGTCGGGATTCGGCGTCCAGGCGCCGCGGGCGAGCATCTGCGCGGCGGCCTCGCGCGCGAGCCGTGTGCCCGTCACGACGCTCGGCCGCAGGGTGGTCTCGAAGACGTCGTTGCGCAGCAACGGTTCCAGCCCCCGCGCGAGCAGGGCGGCCTGATCCGGCAGGACGGCGAAGTTGAGTTCCAGGTCGATCCGCGCGTCGCCGGGCTCGGCGAGCGCCGGTTCGAGCGCGGGCTTGGCGGCGCGGATGAACGTGCCGCGCCCGACCTCGCCGACCGCGAGCCCGCGCCGGACGAGCTCGCCGTAGACCCTGGCGGCGGTCGAGTTGGCGATCCCGCGATCACGGGCGAAGCGGCGCTGGGGCGGGAGCCGGTCGCCGGGGCGGAGCCTGCCCGCACCGACGTCTGCGGCGAGCGCGTCCGCGATGACGCGGTAGTCGTCCATGCCCGCCTCCTCATTACACCGAGCTTGCACCGAGCATTGCCTGGGCAATGGTGCCATCGAGTGGTGATGTTCGACGAAGGAGACCGCCGGCGCCCCACGAACGAGGGTGACTAGGTTAGCCTAACCTGTGTGGAACAGACCGTGAACACGCTGGCCGAGCCCGCCACGCGGACCGCGACGCGGCTGCGCGCCGAGTCGCTCACCCTCGCCTACGACGGCCGCACCGTCGCCGAGGACCTCGGGGTCGTCATCCCCGACCAGTCGTTCACCGTGATCGTCGGCCCGAACGCCTGCGGCAAGACGACGCTGCTGCGCGCGCTCGCCCGGATGCTGAAGCCTCGCCAGGGAGCGGTCTACCTCGACGGCCAGGTGATCTCCTCGTACGCGGCCAAGGAGGTCGCGCGCAGGCTCGGCCTGCTGCCGCAGAGCTCGATCGCCCCCGACGGCATCACGGTGGCCGACCTGGTGGCCCGCGGCCGCTACCCGCATCAGAAGCTCCTGCGCCAGTGGTCCCGCGAGGACGCCGTCGTGGTCGCCGGCTCGATGCGCGCCACCGGCGTCGAAGACCTCGCCGAGCGGCTGGTCGACGAGCTGTCCGGCGGCCAGCGCCAGCGCGTCTGGATGGCGATGGCGCTCGCGCAGGAGACCGACCTGCTCCTGCTCGACGAGCCCACGACGTACCTCGACATCGCCCACCAGATGGACATCCTCGACCTGTGCGCGGAGCTGCACGCGAAGCAGGGCCGGACGCTGGTGGCCGTCCTGCACGACCTGAACCACGCGGCACGCTACGCCACGCACATGATCGCGATGCGCGACGGCCGCGTCATCGCCACCGGCCCGCCCGAGGAGGTCGTCACCGCGGCGAACGTCGAGGAGATCTTCGAGCTCCCCTGCCGAGTGATGCCCTGCCCCGAGACCGGCACCCCCCTGGTGATCCCCAAGGCCGGGCGCCGCACCCCCTGACACCCCTCTCCCGCACTCCGGGTAGACGTAAGGTGACGGAGGAGGTGCCATGACCCAGGAACTCTGGTCCCAAGTAGACGACTATCTCGGCGTGCTCGTCCCGTTCGATCCGGTGCTCGACGCGGCCACAAAGGCGGCGGAGGCAGCCGGGCTGCCGGGGATCGCGGTCTCGCCGACGCAGGGCAAATTCCTGCACCTGCTCGCCAGGATGACCGGCGCGCGCTCGATACTGGAGATCGGCACGCTGGGCGGCTACAGCGCGATCTGGCTCGCCCGAGCTCTGCCCGCCGACGGCCACCTGGTCACCCTGGAGTACGACCCGAAGCACGCCGAAGTAGCCCGCGCGAACATCGCCGCCGCCGGTTTCGCCGACCGGGTGGAAGTCCGGATCGGCAAGGCCCTCGAAACCCTGCCGAGCGTCGAAGGCCCTTTCGACCTGGCGTTCATCGACGCGGACAAGGTCAACAACCCCGCCTACTTCACCGCGGCGCTGGCTCTGTCCCACCCAGGCTCCGTGATCGTGGTGGACAACGTGATCCGCGACGGCCGAGTGGCCGACGCGGCCAGCACGGACCCGAACGTCCTCGGCATCCGAAAGATGCACGACCTGATCGCCGCCGAACCCCGCGTAGACGCCACCGCCCTGCAAACCGTAGGCACCAAGGGTTACGACGGCCTGACCATCGCACTGGTTGTCGCGTAACCCACGAAAGACGCCACAGTTTCGCCGCGCTTTGCGAAACGGAGACTTCACGCAGCGCGCCCTCTTTCAGTGCCGCCAGGGGCAGCCGCGGCGGCGCGAGTTTGTGAGCACACCGGCCAAATACAGAGGAGACCGAGATGAGCCTGCTTTCTCCGGCGCGGCTGCACCGCCTGCATGAGGTCCTGGCCGGGTATGTCGAGCGTGACGACGTGCCGGGGCTGGTAGGGCTGGTCGCGCGCGGTGACGAGGTGCACGTCGAGGCGCTCGGCCATCAGTCGTTCGGCGGCGAGCCGATGCGGCGGGACACGTTGTTCCGGATCAGCTCCATGACCAAGCCGGTCACGGCCGTCGCGGCGATGATCCTGGTCGAGGAGGGCAGAGTCCGGCTGGACGACCCGGTCGACGAGCTGCTACCCGAACTCGCGAACCGGAAAGTGTTGCGTAGCCTCGATTCCGAGCTGGACGACACCGTGCCCGCGAACCGGCCCATCACCGTGCGGGACTTGCTCACGTTCCGGCTCGGGTTCGGGGTGGTGCTGGCTCCGCCGGGGCGGTATCCCATCCAGCAGGCGATCGACGAGCGCGAGCTGGCGATCGGGCCGCCCAAACCCGCGACCCCGCTGGCACCGGACGAGTGGCTCCGCCGGTTCGGGGAGCTGCCATTGCTGCACCAGCCCGGCGAGAAATGGATGTACCAGGTCGGTTCGAGCCTGCTGTCGGTGCTGATCGAGCGCGCCTCCGGGCAGCCGCTGGACGTCTTCTTCGCCGACCGGATCTTCGGCCCGCTCGGCATGTCCGGCACCGGGTTCGTCGTGTCCGAAAAGGACTTGCCCCGGTTCTCGACGGCATACCAGCCCAACGAGCAGGGCAGGCTCGACGTCTACGACGGCGTGGAAGACAGCCAGTGGACCGTTCCGCCCGCGTTCCGGGACGGCGGGGCCGGGCTGGTGTCCACCGCCGACGACTACCTCGCGTTCAGCCGCATGCTGCTCGGCAAGGGCAAATACGGCGGCGAGCGGATCCTCTCGCGGCCGTCGGTGGAGCTGATGACGGCCGATCACCTCACGCCGGAGCAGGCGGACAGCGGGCGGCTCCTGCTCGGCGAGGGCCGCGGCTGGGGCTTCGGGATGGCAGTGGTGAACCGGCATCTCAATGCGGCCAAGCCGGGGCAGTTCGGCTGGGACGGCGGCCTCGGCACGTCATGGGCGGCGGATCCGGCGGAGGACCTGACCGGTGTGCTGCTCACACAGCGCAGCGACTGGCCCGCGCCCTGGCACGCGAAGGAGGACTTCTGGACAGCGGCCTACGCGGCTGTCGACGACTGAGCCGGGCAACTTGTCGACCACGATTCGTCGACGAGTTGCGGGCGATCACCGTCGTGGCGCGGTGCCGATCGGCCGCTCCGGCGGGAAACCGCGCACCGGCAGATCGTGGTGGTAGCCGTCCATGAACGTGCGCCAGATGTCGGCGGGCACGGTCTTGCCTGTCAACTGCGCGTCGTGCGCGTCGCGCATCCGGCCGGGGTTGTCGGAACCGACCCAGACCGCGGTCGCGAGCTGCGGGGTGTAGCCCACCGCCCAGCCGCTGGCGTTGTCCGAGGTCTCGGCGTAGCGGAACTCGCCCTCCATCAGCGCCACGGGCCTGCCGTCGGAGAGGTGCTGCTGGAGCGCGCCGGTCACGTTGCCCGAGATCCGGCGGGAGGTGTCCTGGTCGTCGAACGCGGGGACGGGCGCGGACGTGTGCGCCCAGATCACGTCGCCCTTTTCGTCGCGGATCTTGGACACCAGGTGCGGCGTGACCCGCATCCCGTCGTTCGCGAACGTGGCGTACGCGCCGGCTATGTCGCTGGGCCGCAGTGGGTACCGCCCGACGGCGATCCCGGCGCCGATCAGGAACCCGTCCTGCTCGCGCAGCGTCGGCGCGCCCTCGACGGTCTCGGGGATCCCGGCGTCGCGGGCGGCCTTGCTCACCGCGTCCGGGCCGAGCTTGCGGGTCAGGTCGACGAACGGCGCGTCGGCCGACTTCGCCAGCGCCTCCCGCAGGGTGCAGTGCTCGGCGCTCGAACAGCGGTTCTGGTAGCGGAAGGTCTCGCCGAGGAACTGGATCTTCTCCGGCGAGCGGAACGCCTGGTCGACACCGATACCGGCACGCAGCGCGGCAGCGACCGTGAACGGATAGAAGGCCGAGCCGGTCGGCACCTCGGTGCCCGCGTAGTCGTGCACGCTCGCGTTCCCGCCCTCGTACGCGCGGACGGCGCCGGTGCCGGGCTCGACGGCGACCAGCGAGGCACGGAACTGCTCCGGCTCGCCGGTCAGCCTGTCCTTGACGGTCTTCGCCGCCGATTCCTGGGTACGGCGGTCGATGGTGGTCTCGATCTTCAGCGCACCCCGGCGCAGCCGGTCGAGGGGGAACCCGAGCTGCTCCAGCTCGGCCAGGACCTGCTGCTTGATGTGGTATTCGCTGTAGGTGACCTTCCCGGCCCTGGTTTCCGACGGCGCCTGGACCTCGGCCTCCGGATAGCTCATCGTCGCCGCTTCAGCCGGGGTGACGTAGTGCCGCTCGACGAGCTTGTCGACCACGTACTTCCAGCGCTTGGCCGCGTGCTCGTTGCCGGAGGCGGCCGGGTCGTGCACGGACGGCGACTGGATCATCCCGGCCAGGAAGGCGGCCTCGCTCCAGGTCATCGAGTTGTCCAGCGGCTTGCCGAAGTAGGCGTTCATCGCCGACGCCGGGCCGAACGTGCTCCGCCCGAACGAGATGACGTTGACGTAGCCCTCGAAGATCTGTTCCTTGCTCTGCTGCTGGGTGATCTTCGTGGCCAGCACCAGCTCGGAGAACTTGCGCGTGATGGTGGCGTCGTCGTCGCCGGTGGACTTCTTGATGTACTGCTGGGTGATGCCGGAGCCGCCGCCGACCCCGGTCAGCGCGGCCCGGCCGATCCCGGTGGGGTCGAAGCCCTGGTTGTCCCAGAAGGTCGGGTCCTCGACCGCGACGATCGCGTTGCGCAGCTTCTCCGGGACGGCCGCGTAGGGCACGAACAGCCGGTCGCCGCCGGGCGGGAGCACCTTCGTCAGCTCGCTGCCGTCGGCGTACTGGAGCATGACGGTCTTGTCGAGCTCGGCGAGGACGTCCTGCGGGCTGCGAACGTCGAGCACGAAATAGCCGACGGCGAACGCTGCCAGCGGCACGCCGATGGCCAGCCCGAAGAACCGGTAGGCGATCCGGCGGACCCGCCACCACCGTTTCCGCCCTCGACTCACCGCTTCCGTGGTGAGCTTCGCTGTCTCGGTGTCCGTCTCCTGCGATTCGTCCTCCGGAAGCTGATCCACGACAGCTAAGACGCCCGAACGGGTGAAAAGGTTTAGTGGGATAATCACCAATTGTCGCCACCGCCCCTCCCCCAAACACGCGTGGCGGCATTTCCATCACGCGTGACGGCCATCCAGACACGCGTGACGGCAGGCTGATCACACGGGAGTCAGGACAAGAAGGCGCGTAGCAGCGAAGCGGTGCCCTCGACGTGCTCGGCCATCGCGCGCCGGGCGGCGGGCGGGTCCCCCGCGAGGATGGCGTCGATGATCGCCTCGTGCTGGGCGTTCGAGTGCTCGAGGTTGGGTTGGAGCAGCGGGATCTCGTCGAGCAGCTGGTTGACGCGCATCCGGGCGTCGGCCATCGCGGTGGTCAGCGAGCCGGACGCGGTGACCTCGGCGATCGCCAGGTGCAGGCGGGAATCCTTGCGCCGGTGGTCGGCCAGGTCCGCGGCCGCGGCCTCGGCCAGGGTGCTGGTCAGGTGCTGCCGGTCGGCCGGGGTGAGCGAGCGGGCGGCGGCCATCTCGGCCGCGCCGGTCTCCAGCACGTGACGCAGGCTCAGCGCGTCCTCCAGGACCACTGCGTCGATCTTCCGGCCGTCGCCGATGTGCTCGGGCGGCGCGGGCAGGCTCTCGTTGACGAACGTGCCGCCGTAGCGCCCACGCCGCGACTCGACGTACCCCGCGTCGGACAGCGCGCGGATCGCCTCCCGCAGCGTCACCCGGCTGACGCCGAGGCGTTCGGCCAGCTCACGCTCGGACGGCAGCCGCTCCCCCGCGCCGACGACCCCGAGCCGGATTGACTGGAGCAGCCGCTCGACAGTCTCCTCGAACGCGTTGCCCGAGCGCACGGGACGGAACAGCGCGTCCCCCGCGTTGGCCACCGTGCTCGACGTCTCCATCACGCGAGTCTAAGCACTCAGCACTCGATGACGTTGACGGCGAGTCCGCCGCGCGAGGTCTCCTTGTACTTGACGCTCATGTCGGCACCGGTCTCGCGCATCGTCTTGATGGCCTTGTCCAGCGTGACGATGTGGCTGCCGTCGCCGCGCATCGCCATCCGCGCGGCATGGATCGCCTTCGACGCGCCGACGGCGTTGCGCTCGATGCACGGGATCTGCACCAGCCCGCCGACCGGGTCGCAGGTGAGCCCGAGGTGGTGCTCGACGCCGATCTCGGCGGCGTTCTCGACCTGAGCGGGCGAGCCGCCGAGGACCTCGGTGAGCCCGGCCGCGGCCATCGCGCAGGCCGAACCGACCTCGCCCTGGCAGCCGACCTCGGCACCCGAGATCGAGCCGGTCTGCTTGAGGATCGAGCCCAGCGCACCGGCCGTGAGCAGGAAAGTCACGATGCCGTCGTCGCTGGAACCGCGAATGAACCGCTGGTAGTAGTGCAAAACCGCCGGGATGATCCCGGCCGCGCCGTTGGTCGGGGCGGTGACGACCCGCCCGCCCGCGGCGTTCTCCTCGTTGACGGCCAAGGCGTACAGGCTGACCCAGTCCATCGCGTACAACGGGTCCCCGACGCCGTCCTCTGCCAGCAGTTTCTCGTGTAGCGAGCGCGCCCGTCGCGGTACTTTCAGCCCGCCGGGCAGGACGCCGTCGTGCTCACAGCCGTTGTTCACGCACTCGACCATGACCTGCCAGATGGCCAGCAGCCCGGCCCGCACCTCTTCGCGGCTACGCCACGAAAGTTCGTTGCGCATCATGATCTCGCTGACCGGCAGCCCGGTGTCCGCGCAGTGTTTGAGCAGGTCACCGCCGGTCCGGAACGGGAACGGCAGCGGGGTCGCGTCCTCGACGACAACCGTGTCGGTCTCGTAGGACTCGTCACGGACGAACCCCCCGCCGACCGAGTAGTACGTCCGTTCCCGTAGCAGCGCCCCCGACGCGTCGAAGGCACGGAAGATCATGCCGTTCGGGTGCGCCGGGAGCGACTTGCGGCGGTGCATGGTCAGGTCAGTGTCTTCGGTGAAGACGATCTCGTGCTCGCCACGCAGCTTGAGGCTGCACGACTCGCGGATCTCGCCCACCTTCCCCGCCACCGAATCGGTGTCGATGGCCTCCGGCCGTTCACCGGACAGCCCGAGCAGCACGGCCTTGTCGCTGCCGTGCCCCCACCCGGTCGCGCCCAGCGAGCCGAACAGCTCGGCCTGGACGCGGGTGGTGCTGGTCAGCTGGCCTTCGTCGGCGAGGCCGTCGACGAAGGTCCGCGCGGCCCGCATCGGCCCCACGGTGTGGGAGCTCGACGGGCCGATGCCGATGGAGAAGAGGTCGAAAACACTGATGGCCATGAGACGTCCTTGTCTTATCTGGCCAGGAGAGAACTGGCTTCTTGGGCGGCGGGGCCCTGCGCGGCCAGGTGTTCCAGGTTGGCCGGGAGTTCCTCGCCGCGGTGCTGCTTGGTCTGCGCGAACAACCGGCCCGCGCGGTACGACGAGCGCACCAGCGGACCGGCCATGACCCCGGCGAAACCCATCGCCAGCGCCGCGTCCGAATGCGCCACAAACTCCTCCGGCTTCACCCACCGATCCACCGGGTGATGACGCGGCGACGGCCGCAGATACTGCGTGATCGTCAAAATCTCACACCCCGCGTCGACCAGATCCCGCATCGCGGACCCCACCTCATCGGGAGTCTCACCCATCCCCAGGATCAAGTTCGACTTCGTCACCAAACCAGCCTCACGAGCGGCCGTGATCACCGACAACGACCGCGCATACCGGAAACCAGGACGGATCCGCTTGAAAATCCGCGGCACCGTCTCCACATTGTGCGCCAACACCTCCGGCCGCGACCCAAACACCTCAACCAGCTGATCAGGATCAGCGTTGAAATCCGGAATCAGCAACTCGACACCCGTACCCGGGTTCAGCTCGTGAATCTGGCGCACCGTCTCCGCATACAACCACGCGCCACCATCTTCCAAGTCATCACGCGCGACACCGGTCACCGTCGAATACCGCAACCCCATCGCCTGAACCGACTCCGCCACCTTCCGCGGCTCAGCCCGGTCCAACGCATCCGGCTTACCCGTATCGATCTGACAGAAATCACACCGACGAGTGCACTGCGACCCACCAATGAGAAACGTCGCCTCACGGTCCTCCCAACACTCGTAAATATTGGGACAACCAGCCTCCTCACACACCGTGTGCAGACCCTCGCGCTTCACCAAACCCTTAAGCTCAGTGAACTCGGGCCCCATCCGCGCCTTCGTCTTGATCCACGGCGGCTTCTTCTCGATGGGAGTCTGGGAGTTACGCACCTCAAGGCGCAACAACTTCCGACCATCCGGGGCAGCGTTCATCGCGAGAGTTCCGCGTACAGCGGGTGCTTCTTGGCCAGCAGTTCCACGCGGGCGGCGAGCGTCTGGCGCAGCGCGTCGTCGAAGTCCGGGCGCAGGGCCTGGGCGATGACGTCGGAGACCTCGGCGAAGTCGTCCGCGCCGAAACCGCGGGCGGCCAGTGCCGGGGTGCCGATCCGCAGGCCGGAGGTGACCATCGGCGGGCGCGGGTCGTTCGGGACGGCGTTGCGGTTGACCGTGATGCCGACCGAGTGCAGCCGGTCCTCGGCCTGCTGACCGTCCAAAGTGGAGTTCACCAGGTCGACGAGCACCAGGTGGACGTCGGTGCCGCCGGTCAAGACACGCACGCCGGTCTCGGCGGTGTCCTGCGAGAGCCGCTCAGCGAGGAGCTTCGCACCTTCGAGGACGCGCTGCTGACGCTCACGGAACTCGTCGCTCGCGGCGATCTTCAGCGCGACGGCCTTGGCCGCGATGACGTGCTCCAGCGGGCCACCCTGCTGGCCGGGGAAGACCGCGGAGTTGATCTTCTTCGCGAGCTCCTGCTTGCACAGGATGATGCCGCCGCGCGGACCGCCGAGGGTCTTGTGCGTGGTCGTGGTGACGATGTCGGCGAACGGCACCGGGCTCGGGTGCAGCCCGGCCGCGACCAGACCGGCGAAATGCGCCATGTCGACCATGATCTTGGCGTCGATCTCGTCGGCGATGCGGCGGAACTCCGCGAAGTCGAGCTGACGCGGGTACGCCGACCAGCCCGCGATGATCAGCTTCGGCTTGTGCTCCTTGGCGAGGCGCTCGACCTCGTCCATGTCGACCAGGCCGGTCTCGGAGTCGACGTGGTACGCGACGACGTTGTACAGCTTGCCGGAGAAGTTGATCCGCATGCCGTGCGTCAGGTGCCCGCCGTGCGCGAGGTCCAGGCCGAGAATGGTGTCGCCGGGGTTCAGCACGGCGACCATCGCGGCGGCGTTGGCCTGCGCGCCCGAGTGCGGCTGGACGTTGGCGTGCTCCGCGCCGAACAGCGCCTTCGCGCGGTCGATGGCCAGCTGCTCGATGACGTCGACGTGCTCGCAGCCACCGTAGTAACGACGGCCGGGGTAGCCCTCGGCGTACTTGTTGGTCAGTACCGAACCCTGCGCCTCGAGCACGCCCACCGGGGCGAAGTTCTCCGACGCGATCATCTCCAGCGTCGACTGCTGGCGGTGCAGCTCGGCGGACACCGCGGCGGAGACCTCGGGGTCGACCTCGGCGAGGGACTGGTTGAAGCTGGAGGTCATGGCTCAGCCTTCCTGGGTCAGCGCCGCGTAGGCGGCGGCGTCGAGCAGCTCGGGCACGTCGTCGGTGCGCACCTTCAGTAGCCAACCCTGGTCGAACGGGTCCGAGTTGATCAGCTCGGGGGTCTCGGTGACCGCGTCGTTGACCTCGACGACCTCGCCGCTCAGCGGGGCGTAGAGCTCGCTGACGGACTTGGTCGACTCGACCTCGCCGAAGACCTCGCCCGCGGCGACCTTTTCGCCGACGGCCGGGAGCTGCACGAAGACGATGTCGCCGAGCGATTCGGCGGCGAAGGCGGTGATGCCGACGGTGGCGACGTCACCTTCGACGCTGATCCACTCGTGTTCCTTCGTGTACTTCAGGTGCTGGGGGATGCTCACTGGGATTCAGCCTCGCTGGTAGAAGGGGATTTCGACGACCTCGACGGGCTCGATCTTGCCCCGGATGTCGACGGAGAGCTGGGTGCCGGGCGCGGTGTGCGCCCGATCGACGTACGCCATCGCGATCGGGTGACCCAGCGTGGGTGACAACGCCCCGCTGGTGACCTCGCCGACCTCGACCCCGTCCGCCAGCAGCTTGTAGCCGTGGCGGGGGGCGCGGCGGCCGGTCCCCTTGAGACCGACACGCACACGGGGGACATCAGCCTTGGCGAGCTGTTCGAGCGCCGCCTTGCCGACGAAGTCGTTCGGCTTTTCGAACTTCACGACCCGGCCGAGACCGGCCTCGAACGGGCTGAGCTCGAGGCTGAGTTCGTTGCCGTACAACGGCATTCCGGCTTCCAGCCGCAGGGTGTCGCGGCAGGCGAGCCCGGCCGGGAGCAGGCCGTGCGGCGCCCCCGCCTCGGTCAGCAGCTGCCACACGGCGGGTGCCTCGGCGGCGGCGACGTACAGCTCGAAGCCGTCCTCACCGGTGTAACCCGTACGAGCGAGCAGGACGTCATGGCCCTTCACGACGGCCGGGACGCTCGCGTAGTACTTGAGCTCGGCGAGGTCGGCGTCGGTGACGGCGCTCAGGATGTCGACCGCGCGCGGCCCCTGGACGGCGATCAGCGCGACATCCTCGGACTTGTTCGTCACGACGGCGTCGAACCCGGCGACCCGCTCGGCCAGCGCCGCGGCGACGACGTCGGCGTTGCCCGCGTTCGCCACGACGAGGAACTTCTCGTCGGCGAGCCGGTAGACGACCAGGTCGTCGAGCACACCGCCCTCGGCGTTGCAGATCATCGTGTAGCGCGCCCGGCCGACCTTGACGGCGGAGAGATTGCCGACGAAGGCGTAGTCGAGGACGTCCGCGGCCTGCGGGCCGGTGACCTCGATCTCGGCCATGTGCGAGAGGTCGAACAGCCCGGCGGCCTCGCGGACGGCCTTGTGCTCGGCCAGTTCGCTCGAGTACCGGACCGGCATGGACCAGCCCGCGAAGTCGGTGAACAGCGCACCGAGTCCCTTGTGGACTCCGTACAGCGGCGACTCTTTCGACATTCCTCAGCCTTCGTAAGCGTTGATGGGCGGGCAGGAACAGACAAGATTACGGTCACCCTTGGCACCGTCGATGCGGCGGACCGGCGGCCAGTACTTGTTCTTGCGCGACACCCCGGCCGGGTACACCGCCAGCTCGCGGTCGTACGGGTGATCCCATTCGCCGACCAGCGTCGACGCGGTGTGCGGTGCGTTGCGCAGCGGGCTCTCCTCGACCTTCCAGCGACCTTCGGCCACGGCGTCGATCTCGCGGCGGATGGCGATCATCGCGTCGCAGAAGCGGTCGATCTCGCCGAGGTCCTCGCTCTCGGTCGGCTCGACCATGAGCGTGCCCGCGACCGGGAAGGACATCGTCGGCGCGTGGAACCCGTAGTCGACCAGGCGCTTCGCGACGTCGTCGACCGTCACGCCGGTCTCCTTGGTGATCCCCCGCAGGTCGAGGATGCACTCGTGCGCGACCAGGCCGTCCTGGCCGGTGTAGAGCACCGGGTAGTGCGGGGAAAGCCGCGCGGCCACGTAGTTCGCCGCGAGCACGGCGACCTTGGTCGCGGTGGTGAGGCCGGGCGCGCCCATCATCCGGACGTACGCCCAGGAGATCGGCAGGATCGAGGCCGAGCCGAACGGCGCGCCCGAGATCGGGCCGACGCCGGTTTCGGGGCCCGCGCCACCGTGCAGCGGGTGGTTGGGCAGGTACGGCGCGAGGTGCGAACGCACCGCGACCGGGCCGACGCCGGGGCCGCCGCCGCCGTGCGGGATGCAGAAGGTCTTGTGCAGGTTCAGGTGCGAGACGTCGCCGCCGAACTCGCCCGGCTTGGCCAGCCCGAGCAGCGCGTTGAGGTTCGCGCCGTCGACGTAGACCTGGCCGCCCGCGTCGTGCACGATCTTCGCCAGCTCGTCGATGCTGTGCTCGTACACACCGTGGGTGGACGGGTACGTGACCATGATCGCGGCGAGGGTGTCCTTGTGGGTCTCCACTTTGGACCTGAGGTCGTCGAGGTCGACGTTGCCCTCGTCGGTGCACTTGACCACGACGACGCGCATGCCCGCGAGGACCGCGGACGCCGCGTTGGTGCCGTGCGCGGACGACGGGATCAGGCAGACCTCACGCTCGGCCTGGCCGTTGGCGCGGTGGTAGGCGCGGATCGCCAGCAGGCCGGCGTACTCGCCCTGGCTGCCCGCGTTCGGCTGCAGGGACACCTTGTCGTAGCCGGTGACCTCGGCGAGCCAGCCTGCCAGCTGCTCGACCAGGACGTGGTAGCCCTCGGCGTCCTCGACGGGCGCGAACGGGTGAATGCCCGCGAACTCGCGCCAGCTGATCGGCTCCATCTCGGTGGTGGCGTTCAGCTTCATCGTGCAGGAGCCGAGCGGGATCATGCCGCGGTCGAGCGCGTAGTCCTGATCGGAAAGGCTGCGCAGGTAGCGCAGCATCGCGGTCTCGGAGCGGTGCGAGGAGAAGACCTCGTGCGAGAGGTAGTCGCTCTCGCGAACGATCCCGGTGGGCAGGGCGCTCGTGCCCTCGACCGAGTCGTCGATGCCGAACGCGCGGAGCACGCTGGCGATCGTTTCGGGCCGGGTCAGCTCGTCGCACGCGATGCGGACGTGGTCACCGTCGACATGGCCGAGGTTGATGCCGCTCTCGCGGGCTGCCGCGTGCACGGCGGCGGCGCGGCCGGGAACGTGCGCGAGGACGGTGTCGAAGAAGCCCTCGTGCACGACCTCGACGCCACCGTCACGCAGGGACTGGGCGAGCCCGGCGGCCAGCTCGTGGACGCGGGTCGCGATGCGCTTGAGGCCGTCCGGACCGTGGTAGACCGCGTACATCGCGGCGAGCACGGCGGGCAGGACCTGCGCGGTACAGATGTTGGAGGTCGCCTTCTCGCGGCGGATGTGCTGCTCGCGGGTCTGCAGCGCGAGGCGGTACGCGGGGTTGCCGTCGGCGTCGACGGACACGCCGACCAGGCGACCCGGCAGCGAACGCTCAAGCCCGGAGCGGACCGACAGGTACCCGGCGTGCGGGCCGCCGTAGCCGAGCGGGACGCCGAAGCGCTGCGTCGAACCGGCGGCGACGTCGGCGCCGAACTCACCCGGCGAGGTGATGAGCGTGAGGGACAGCAGGTCCGCGGCGACGGTGTAGAGCGCCTTCGCGGCCTTCGCCGACTCGGAGATCGCGCGGTAGAAGCCCGCTCCGCGCAGTACGCCGGACGCGCCGGGGTACTGGACGACGACACCGAAGAACTCGTCCGGCAGCCCGGTCAGCAGGTCGCGGACCTCGACCTCGATGCCGACGGCCTCGGCGCGCGTGCGGACCACAGCGATGGTCTGCGGGAGGACCTCGGCGTCGAGCACGACGACGTTGGACTTGGACTTCGCCACGCGGCGCATGAGCAGCACGGCCTCGGCGACGGCGGTCGACTCGTCGAGCAGGGAGGCGTTGGCGGTGTCGAGGCCGGTGAGGTCGGAGACCATGGTCTGGAAGTTGAGGAGCGCCTCGAGGCGGCCCTGCGAGATCTCGGGCTGATACGGCGTGTACGCCGTGTACCAAGCCGGGCTCTCGAGCACGTTGCGGCGGATGACCGCGGGGGTGACCGTGTCGCTGTAGCCGAGGCCGATCATCTGCGTCATCGGACGGTTACGCGCGGCGAGCGCGCGCAGCTCAGCGATGGCGTCCTCTTCGGACGCGGCAGGCGGAAGGTCGAGGTCACGGGTGACGCGGATGGCGCTGGGAACAGCGGCGTCGACGAGTGCGTCCAGGCTGCCGTAACCGCATTCGGCGAGCATCTTGGCCTGCTCGGACTCCGCGGGACCGATATGCCGGGCGTCGAAAGAAGTGCTGGTCAGGGGAGCTCCTCGGTCAGGCGCCGGACACAACCGTGCGCTGGGAACTCCCCCTCTGTCATGGCACCTGAGAGTTTCACCGCTCGCCGGGCTCGGCAGCGGCTTTCACCTTGGGTGAGGCGCGCGGATGCGC
This sequence comes from Amycolatopsis sp. H20-H5, assembly GCF_035828755.1. Taxonomy (NCBI): domain Bacteria; kingdom Bacillati; phylum Actinomycetota; class Actinomycetes; order Pseudonocardiales; family Pseudonocardiaceae; genus Amycolatopsis; species Amycolatopsis sp. H20-H5. Next base: position 35,853 of record NZ_JAYMZS010000001.1, read on the forward strand.
CTGCTTTCCAGAGTGGCCTCGCGTGAAGCGGTAGTGGGTACCTGAGAGATTCCGGGGAGTTTGCTCCTTCGGTGCCCCATCGACTTCATGAGGGCTCTCCCGCTCCAGCTCGAACGGCCCGATATGCAGTTGTTGCGCGTACCGTACCTGCCGCGTTCCGCCCGCGTCCACCTAACGCCGGACACGCCACACCCAGGCCCGGCCGATCCTCCGTCGGCACTCGCGGACGGGGAACGGCGACCTGAGTGCAGAGCCCGGCGCACCGGGAGAGCAGCGCGCCGACCTCGTGGAGTTCACGGTCGTGCGTCCTGAGGCAGGCCTCGGCGCAGACGGACATGAGGTGCGCGGCGAGCCCGCACAGCGTGCGCGCGGACATCCGCAGGACGGCGAGGTCGGCCGACATACTGGAAGTGTGCGACAACATGTCGGCGCAGATGCGGGACATGGCGGTGCAGGTGACCATGACCGAGCCGAGGGTCGCCAGCTCGCCTTCGCTGTGCGCAAGTGCCCGCTCACATCGTGTTCGGCACTGTTCGCAAAGCTCGAGACATTCCTGCAGGACCGAATCCGCCTGGCGAATCACGCGAGGGACCTCCTGGTCACCGGATGGCGGAGCACGGCACCCCACCTGTCCCGTTGTACCCACTCCTGCCCACGTTCATGATCATCATCACCGGGACAGGTGAAAGTGTCCCCTGCCGGACCCGTGATCACCATCCCCAAACGGGGGACTTGGCGCCTCCTTGGGTGCGCTCTCGGGCGTCCTAGCCGGACTGGCAGGCTCCGGGAAGTCCTGGGGTTCCCCTGGGTGGTCTTCGTGTTCAAAACCCGTGGTCACGTTTTCGAGGTCGCGCGACCGAAGCGGTCGGATGGTCCCTGAAGGCCACCATCACGGCGTTTAACGCCGTGATGGTGGCCTTCAGGGACATTCACGATATGCCGGGCTGGCTCGAACGTCGCGGTCGTGGCGAGATGGGGTCCGGCCCGGTGTACTGGGGCTCCGCCGACTATCGCCCGGTTGTGCCCCGCGAGCGCGATCGAACGTCGATCCCGGGTTGCCCTAGCGAGACATGCTCTGAAGGCCACCATGAGGGCGCTAGAGTCCCTCATGGTGGCCTTCAGAGGCAATCAGAGCGGGGTGACGTAGGCGCCGGAGATGCCGCCGTCGACCAAGAACTGCGAAGCGGTGATGAACGACGCGTCATCGCTGGCCAAGAATGCCACGGCGGCGGCCAGTTCCTCGGGCTCAGCGAAGCGGCCGACCGGGACGTGCACCAAGCGGCGCGCGGCGCGCTCGGGGTCCTTCGCGAACAGCTCCTTGAGCAGCGGGGTGTTCACCGGACCCGGGCAAAGTGCGTTGATGCGGATGTTCTCCCGCGCGAACTGCACGCCCAGCTCGCGGCTCATCGACAGCACGCCGCCCTTGGACGCGGTGTACGAGATCTGTGACGTGGCCGCGCCCATCACCGCGACGAACGACGCGGTGTTGATGATCGAGCCCTTGCCTTGGCGCTGCATGTGCGGGATCACGTACTTGCAGCACAGGTACACCGAGGTCAGGTTGACCTGCTGGACGCGCTGCCAAGCCTCCAGGCCGGTGGTGAGGATCGAGTCGTCGTCAGGCGGCGAAATACCCGCGTTGTTGAACGCGACGTCGACCGAGCCGAAACGGTCCACTGTGGTCTGGAACAGGGCCTCGACCTGGGCTTCGTCGGTGACGTCGGTCTGGATGAACTCGCCACCGACCTCGTCCGCGGCGAGCTTGCCCTGCTCGGGGGTGACGTCGGCGATGACGATCTTCGCGCCTTCGCTGGCCAGCCGCCGGGCGGACGCGAGCCCGATTCCGCTGGCACCGCCGGTGATCACCGCTACGCGGCCTTCGAAACGCTGCATGGTGCTCAGTCCTCCGTGCTCAGGAATACGTTTTTGGTTTCGGTGAAGGCGTCGACGGCGTCCGGGCCGAGTTCGCGGCCGAGGCCGGACTGCTTGAACCCGCCGAACGGTGTCCAGTAGCGCACCGAGGAGTGCGAGTTGACCGACAGGTTCCCGGCCTCGACGGCCCGCGAAACCCGCAGCGCCCGGCCGACGTCCCGGGTCCAGATCGAGCCGGACAGGCCGTACTCGGTGGTGTTGGCCATGGTCACGGCCTCGGCGTCGTCCTTGAACGGCAACACCGCCACGACCGGGCCGAAGATCTCGTCCGCGGCAAGGGGATCCTGCAGGCTCGGCGGGACGACGACGGTCGGCGGGAACCAGTAGCCCGGCCCCTCCGGTGCGCTGCCGCGGAACGCGACGGGCGCGTTGCCCGGCACGTACGAGGTCACCTTGGCGTGGTGCTGCGCGGAAATCAGCGGGCCCATCTCGGTCTTCTCCGAGCCGGGATCGCCGACGACGACGCCGTGCACAGCGGGTTCGAGCAGCTCCATGAACCGGTCGTACACGCTGGCCTGCACCAGGATCAGCGACCGCGCGCAGCAGTCCTGACCGGCGTTGTCGAACACGCCGTACGGCGCGGCGGCGGCGGCCCTCTCCAGGTCGGAGTCGGCGAACACGATGTTCGCGTTCTTGCCGCCAAGCTCCAGGGTCACCCGCTTCACCTGCGCGGCGCAGCCCGCCATGATCTGCTTGCCGACCTCGGTCGAGCCGGTGAAGACGACCTTGCGGACGCCGGGGTTGTCCACAAACCGTTGCCCGACAACGGATCCCTTGCCCGGAAGCACCTGGAAGACGTCCTCGGGGATGCCCGCCTCACGCGCCAGCTCGCCCAGCCGGATCGCCGTCAAGGGCGTGAGCTCCGCGGGCTTCAGGACGACGGTGTTCCCGGCGGCGAGCGCGGGCGCGAAACCCCAGCCCGCGATGGGCATCGGGAAGTTCCACGGCACGATCACGCCGACCACGCCCAGTGGCTCCTGGAAGGTCAGGTTCACCCCACCGGGGACCGGGATCTGCTTGCCGTTCAGCCGTTCGGGGGCCGCCGAGTAGTAGTTGAGCACGTCACGGACGTTGCCCGCTTCCCAGCGCGCGTTCCCGATGGTGTGCCCGGAGTTGGTGACCTCCAGCTGCGCGAGGTTCTCCAGGTCGGCCTCGACGGCGTCGGCGAACCGGCGCAGCAGCCGCGCGCGGTCCCCCGGCGAGACGTCGCGCCAGCCGGGGAACGCGTTCTGCGCCCTGGCGATCGCCGCGTCGGTCTCCTCCGCCGTGGTCAGCGCGACCGACCGCACCACCTGTTCGGTGGCGGGGTTGATCACGTCGAACGTGCTCATTTGCTCTCCTTGTATCGGGACGAGGCCTCGACGAGTGCCGCGAAAAGCCGTACGTCTTCGGTGTCCTGCTCGGGATGCCATTGGATGCCCAATACGAAGTCGTCACCGGGCCGTTCGGCGGCCTCGATCGTGCCGTCCGCGGCCCAGCCGACCGGCACGAGGCCGTCACCGAGCCGGTCGATCGCCTGGTGGTGGTAGCACTGGACCTTGGTCTCGGCGCCCAGGATCGACGCCGCCCTGCTGCCTTCGGCGAGCGAGACCGTGCTCGTCCCGAACGTTCCCGGGGCGGGCTGGTGCTCGGTGCTGCCGGTCGCGTCAGGCAGGTGCTGGGCCAACGTCCCGCCCAGCGCGACGCTGAGGACCTGCAGGCCACGGCACACGCCGAGCACTGGCACGCCCGCGGCCAGGGCCGCGTCCAGCAGCCCGAACTCGAACGTGTCCCGGTTGGGCCGGGTGTACGTCGTCGCGTGCGGTTCCTGGCCGTACCGCGTCGGGTCGACGTCCGCACCGCCGACCAGCACCAGACCATCCACAGTGGACACCAGCTCGGCGTACGCGTCCGTCACCGGCGGCAGCAGCACCGGCACGCCACCGGCGGCCACGACCGAGTCGACGTACACCCGGTGCAGCAGCGCGGCTTCGGTCTCCCACACCAGGAACCGCGCGGGCTCCACGTAGGTCGTCAGCCCGATGACGGGCTTAGAGCCGTTCGAAACCACGGATCCGCTCCCAGTCGGTGACGGCGGCGTCGAACGCCTTGAGCTCGACGCGCGCGGCGTTCTGGTAGTGCTCGACGACGTCGTCGCCGAACGCCTCCCGAGCCAGCTTGCTCTCGCCGAACAGGGTGGCGGCCTCGCGCAGCGTGCTGGGCACGGTCGGCTTCGCGCCGCTCTCCCCCGCCTCGTACGCGTTGCCGCTGAGCTCGGGCTCCAGCGCGAGCTTGTTGTCGATGCCGTGCAGCCCGGCAGCGATGAGCGCGGCGACCGCGAGGTACGGGTTGACGTCGCCGCCCGGCACCCGGTTCTCGACGCGCAACGACTGACCGTGGCCGACGACCCGCAGCGCGCAGCTACGGTTGTCCGTACCCCAGGCGACCGTGGTCGGTGCGAAGCTGCCGGGCGAGAAACGCTTGTAGGAGTTGATGTTCGGCGCGAGGAAGTACGCGAGCTCACGCAGCCCGGCGAGCTGCCCGGCCATGAAGTGCTCCATCAGCGGTGAGAACCCGCCGGGCCCGTCACCCGCCAGCACGGCTTCGCCGTCGGTCGAGCGCAGGCTGATGTGGATATGGCAGGAGTTGCCCTCGCGCTCGTTGTACTTCGCCATGAAGGTGAGGGCCTTGCCCTCCTGCGCGGCGATCTCCTTCGCACCGTTCTTGTAGATGCCGTGGTTGTCGCAGCTGGCGAGCGCGTCGGTGTAGCGGAACGCGATCTCCTGCTGGCCGAGGTTGCACTCGCCCTTGGCCGACTCGGGGTAGAGCCCCGCGCCCGCCATCTCGTTGCGGATGCGGCGCAGCAGCGGCTCGAGGCGCGCGGTGCCGAGCATCGAGTAGTCGACGTTGTACTGGTTCGCGGGCTTCAGGTCGCGGTACGCCTTGTCCCACGCGGCCTCGTACGTCTCGTCGAAGACGATGAACTCCAGCTCGGTGCCGACGAACGCGGTGAGCCCGCGCTCGGCGAGCCGGTCGAGCTGCTTGCGCAGGATCTGCCGCGGCGACGGCGGGACCTCACCGCCCTTGACCAGCTCCAGGTCGGCCAGCACCAGCGCGGTGCCCTCCTGCCACGGGATCAGGCGCAGCGTGTCGAGGTCCGGCCGCAGCACAAAGTCGCCGTAGCCGCTCTCCCACGAGGACATCGCATAGCCGTCGACGGTGTTCATGTCGACGTCGACCGCGAGGAGGTAGTTGCAGGCCTCGGTCGCGTGCCCGACGACCTCCTCGAGGAAGTACTCCGCGTAGACCCGTTTACCCTGCAACCGGCCCTGCATGTCGGTGATCGCGACGAGCACCGTGTCGATGGTGCCGTCGGCGATTAGCTCGCGGAGCCGATCGAGCGTGAGCATGCCTCGTCTAGCCGCCATCTATGCCACCCAAAGGTTCGAAACGGATCCTTTGAGGGTTCTTCTTACCCGGTCAATGGCACCCGGTCAACTTTTCCAATGGAATAGTCCGTTACCCATTGAGGTCTGCGGCCGGTTTGTCCGGGATGCCCAGCTGAGAGCAGTCTGTGAATCCGGCCGCGCCGGGACCGTTTCGCCCCCCGCGTGCGTTGAAGAGGGCAAGAGAGGTGAGAACGCATGACCCAAGCATTCACACAGACCACGTTCACCGAGCCGCGGGCACGGGCCGGCGTGCCGACACTGCCCAGCGGGTGGCCGATCGGCTCGTACGAGTCCTACACCGACGCCCAGCACGCCGTCGACCACCTCGCGGGGGCCGACTTCCCGGTCACCGACGTCACGATCGTCGGCGTCGAGCCGATCCTCGTCGAGCGCATCGCCGGGAAACTGGGCTGGAACAAGGTGCTGAGCAGCGCGGCCATGTCCGGCGCGATGTTCGGTGTGTTCCTCGGCCTGATCCTGAGCCTGATGAACCCCGGCGCCGGCCTCGTCCCGATCCTCATCGGCTTGGTCGCCGGTATCGGCTTCAACCTGCTGTTCGGCGCGCTCGGTTACGCGGCGAACAAGAACAAGCGCGGGTTCATCTCACAGAGCCAGCTGGTGGCGCGCCGCTATGACGTCCTGTCGCAGCCGCGCAACGCCGAAAAGGGTCGTGAACTGCTCGCCGATCTCGCCGCCCGCAAGGCCTTCGGGCACTAACCGGTTCAGCGACAAACCGGTTCAGCGACAAAGAAGCGCCCCCTGGTCAACGCGACCTGGGGGCGCTTCGTGCTACGGGAGCGAGCCCCGACCTCTCGCTCCAGCAGCGTCGCAACCGCTAGCGGGTGGGCTGAGCGGCAGTGGTGGACGGCGACGGCGACGGCAACGGCGTCGCGCTCGGGCTCGCACTGGGCGAAGACGGCGACACCTTGGCGCCCTTGGGGATCGCCGCGCTGAACGGCACGTTGGCGTTTTCGCGGCAGGAGCCGCGATAACCGTTGTAGCCGTTGAAGTTGCCCTGGTCGTCGGTGACGCCTTCCTCGATGTTGGGCCGCGGATAGCGGTTGTCCTCACCGACCTTCTGGCGTCCGCCCGAAGACTTCTCGCACACGTAGCGCGTCGTGCTCAGTGGGCGGCCACGTTCGTCGTAGAGGTAGACCTCGGGAATCGGCTTGCCCTCGGCGTCGAACGCGTAGACGTTGTCGATCGACGAGCTGCCGTACGTCAGCTGCGAGTTGCCGTAAGAGTCCTGGTAACCGGCCGGGTAGGACGACCCCGGGTAGTACGAGGGCCCGCTCCTCGCCATCACCTCGGTGGCCTTGCCGAGCCCGCCGAACACGATGCCGACGACGAACGCCGAGATCGGGACGGCCAGCCACAGCAGCCGCCGCTCGGTGGCGATCCGCGTGCCGACCCAGACGATGAGCACCGCGGCCGCCAGCATGACCGGCAGCAGCACCGCGGCGTAGGAATGCCCCAGCAGCATGAAGAGCCCGAACCCGACCAGCGCGAACGCGCACAGGATCCACCAGGCCGGTTTGAGCGACCGCAGGTAGGTGATCACCTTGCCGTTGTGGTTGTCGTTGGCCTGGTCGAGGAACCCCTTGAGCTTGACGACCTCGGGCAGCTCCGCGACCGGCCGGACGCCGCGGGTCATGACGTACCAGATGGTGCCCGCGAGCACGGGCAGGAAGAGCACCACGCCCATCAGCACGCCCGGCTGCATACTCGACGCCGAGGCGAACGCGAACATAGCGATCCCGAGACAGCAGAACGCCAGCCCCCAGAACGCGAACCGCGGCCCTTTGCGGCCAGGCGAACCGGCCTTCGCGGCCACCACCACGGCCGGATCGTCGGCACGCGGCGGATAGCCGCCCGACGACCGCAATTCGGCCGCGTAGCTCTCCGGGGTGCCCAGCTTGTCGATCAGCCCCTCGACCTTGGCGCCTTCCCCCAGCTCGGACTCCATCTCGGCCAGGTGCGGCCGGACGTCCTCCAGGATTTCCTCGACCTCGCTGTCAGGCAGGTCGGCGAGCGCGGTCCTGACCCTCGCCAGATACACCCGCACGGCGGTCGGATTCTGCGTGCTCATGCTGCCTCTCCCAACAGTCCGTTCATCGTCGACGCGAAGCTCTGCCAGGTCTTCCCCGACTCCGCGAGACGTTCACGCCCCGGCTCGTTCAAGCTGTAGTACTTCCTGTGCGGCCCTGCCTCGCTGGGCACGACATACGACGTGAGCAGGCCGGCCTTGTACAGCCGTCGCAGCGTCCCGTACACCGACGCATCCCCCACCTCCTCCAGCCCGGCGAGTCTCAACCGCCGGAGCACGTCGTAGCCGTAGCCATCGTCCCCGCGGAGCACCGCGAGGACCGCGAGATCGAGCACACCCTTGAGCAGCTGACTGATCTCCACTGATCCCTCCAGTCTTACGTTAAGGAAGGTACCACGCAATGCACAGTAGTGCGCACCGCGTCAGCCCGTGTGTCGTAACGGCCGCTGCCCGGGATTGATCGACAAGCCGTCGAAGAGCTGTCCCAGCTCGCCTCAGCGAAGCGCGCGTAGAGGCTTCACACCGTGGAGGCGACGTCCTCGCGGGCCTGCGAGCGGATGACCTCGACCACGGGCGACGTGCGCCAAGCTCGGGTCACCTCGACGAGCCAAGTGGCTTCGGCCTCGACGTCACCGTCGCGGAAATACGCCGCGGGCGGCGAAGTGCCCTCCGCGCGGTAGCAGCGGCCTGCCTTTGAGGCGACCAGTGCGGCCGCGATGGACGCCGCCTCGACCGTCGCCGGGATCTGCGGCTCGGGGACGCCGGAGCGGCGGGCTTCGGCCTCCGCGCGCTCCGGGAGCTGAGGGTCGAAGTACGGCCGCAGTGCCAGCTGGCCGTCACGGATCTCGATGACCCTGCGGTACAACACGAACTCGGCTCCGCCGGGGAGGTGGCGGCCGGGGTAGAGGGCGATGCCGGGAACAGCCGAACACAGCGCCGTCCACAATGGCTCGATCCGGCGGTAACGCCGGTACGCGCGCCACGAGCGGGCCGGGGCCGCCAGGCGGGGACCCCACAGGCTCAGCGTCGCACCCGCGACCACCTGCCCGACGCACAAGGCGGCGAGCACCGCGGAGACGTTGTCCTCACCGGCCTCCACCTTGCCCTGGTGGAGCAGCCGGTAGATGTCGTCGATGTTCCAGAACGCCCACACCAGGCCGACACTCACCCCGGACACGATCATCCACAGCCCGGTGCGCAGCAGGCCCGCCTCGGCGAACCGGGCGAAGCGGGCGAAGACGCGGATGAACAGCGTCAGCATGACCATGTCATAGAGCCAGAAGACCGCGCAGTAGGCGATGTACAGCGGCACACCGCCTGGACCGGGGACGACGTGGTCGCCCTCGCGATAGGGCCGCGCCGCGAAGAACAGCACGGACTCGAGCACCATGACCACGGCCATCACGGCGAAGGGCAGCCAGCCGCGGCGCACGTTTTCGCCCTGTTGCATGGAACGCGCGAACGCGACCGCGAACGTGATGGCACCGACCTTGAGCATGTCGCCCGCGAGGTTGACCAGGTTCACCCACGGCTCGACGCCGCCTACGAGCGACTCGACCGCCGGGGTGAGCACCACGATGCCGCTGGCGATGCAGATCCCGAAACCGCTGAGATACCAGAGCCCGCGGAGTGGCTGGGTGCGCCGGGATTCGACCAGTTTGTAGCTGTACGCGACAAAACACAGCACGCAGCAGAGGTACGCCAGCGTCTCGATCACGGCGTGCGTTTTCGGGGATTCTTGCCGAGGAAGGTGTCGATCCGCGCCATCCCGCCGGCGATCTCACCGTCGCGTTCGTCGGACGCCGGGGTGTCGCGGAACCCTTCCGTGCGGGCGACCCGTTGCGCCAGCAGCGTCGCGAGCAGCTCGGCCTCGCGTTCCTGGACCTCGGTGTACGTCGTCCGGCCGAGGACCCGGCGGACGAGCTCGGGCGAGAGGTTCGGCATCAGCGTCCCGGTGACCGCGGCGTCGAGGGCCGCGCCGTCCGCACCCGCGCCGGATCCCGTGTGCCCGCAGAGCAGGTGACCGACCTCGTGCAGCAGGATGTGCCGCTGGTGCAGGGCTGTCGTGTCGGTCGGGCAGAGGATGTAGTCGGCCCGCTCGGTGCTCATCAGCAGCCCGCACGGGCCACCGGAGGGCACGCTGACCGGCATCAGCTCGATCGGGCGGCCGCGTTGTCGGGCTAGCAGGGCGACGAAGGCCTCCGCGTCGAAGGGCTCTGGCAGGGTGACCGTGTCGGCGAGCCGGCGACATCGCCGCCACAACTGCTTGCGCTGCCGGTCCATCACCACCTAGTCCCCCTTCCGCGCGCCGCCGCGACCTGCCTCCCTGCGGGCTATCGCGTCGATCATGTCACTGATCGTGTCCAGTCCATCAGCCGAAAGGGTCACGGCTCGCAATGCGACGTCACGGACGCCCGCGTCGCGCAGCGCACCCAGCAGGGCGAGCTCTTCGGCGATCTTCAGGCTCTGCGCGTCGTCGAAGAAGTATGCCGGTGGCACCTGGAAAAACTGGGCCAGCGCCTCCAGATGCCGCTTGGTGGGATTATCCCGCCGCCCGGTGCGCAACTGCCAGAGGTAGGTCGTGGAAAAACTCTCGCCGGTCGCCTCACGGCAGGCCGTGGCGACCTCTTCGTGGCTGTAGGGCTCACGATCCGGTCTTCGCACGACCTGGAACAGCTTGTCGATCTTCTCGGCGAGGGTCGTCTTACCCGGCTCCGCGGCGGCCACCATCCCACTCCCTTACCTTGCCCATATTCATTCTAGTTGATGCTGCTACGGTTGGCATCAACGCGAGCTACTTCGACCGGGGCCTCGGCTGGCAGCGCGGGCAGGAGAACGAGGACCGGTTCATGAACGGGTCGCGCCGGATCGGCGTGCCACAGCGGCCGCACGGCAGGCCCTCCTGGCCGTAGGCGTCGAGCGAGCGGTCGAAGTAGCCGGACTGGCCGTTGACGTTGACGTACAGCGCGTCGAACGAGGTCCCGCCCGCTTGCAGCGCCTCGTTCATCACGTCGGTCGCCGCGGCGATCAGCGTCCGGCCCTGTGCCGTGGTGAGCTTCTCGGTCGAGCGTGCCCAGTGCAGCTTCGAGCGCCACAACGACTCGTCGGCATAGATGTTGCCCACGCCGGACACCAGCGTCTGGTCCAGCAGGGCCCGTTTGACCTCGGTCCGCCGCGAGCGCAGCGCGCGCACGGCGGCGTCGGGATCGAACACCGGGTCCATCGGGTCACGGGCGATGTGCGCGATGGTGCTCGGCAGCGTGGCACCGTCGACCTCGACGAGGTCCGCGAGCGCCAGGCCGCCGAAAGTGCGCTGGTCGACGAAGCGGAGCTCCGGCCCGTCGTCGGCGAAGCGGACTCGCACGCGAAGGTGCTTCTCGTCCGGAGCACCTTCGGGCTGGACGAGCATCTGCCCGCTCATCCCAAGGTGCGCCAGCACGGCCTGCTCGTCCGACAACTCCAGCCACAGGTACTTGCCGCGCCGCCGCGCGGCTTCGATACGGACACCGGCGAGCCTGCCGGTGAAGTCGTCGGCGCCGAGCACGTGACGGCGGATGGCGCGCGCGTGCAGCACCTCGACCTTGGCGATGGTCCGGCCGGCCACATGGGCCTGCAGGCCGGCGCGGACCACCTCGACCTCGGGGAGTTCGGGCATACCCCGATTATCGATCAGGCGGCGAGCGGCCCGACATCGGCGGTCGTCAACGGTACCCGGGTGGCGCCGGTGGCGAAGTACTCGTCGGCCCCGGTGTCGTACCTGCCGGACCGGGCCTGGCCGTCGAAGTCCATGCCCGCGGACGGGTACGAACCCACCCCGGCGTTGATGGCGGGGCTGGCCGCGGACAACCGGAACAGGCCGTGGGCGTCCTTGACCAGCTTCGGATCCGCGGTCTTCGAGCCACCGGACGGGATTCCCGGGGTCGCGCCGAACACGAGGTTGCCCTCGTACTTCACCGTCGAACCACTCGGCATGGTGACGAGCGTGCCCTTGGTGCCTACCAGGATGTTGTTCGCCAGCACGCAGTCCTTCGGCTTGAAGGCTCCGCCGTCACCGTGGATGACGTCGCTCGAACCCACCACGGTGTTGTACGCGACGACGTCGCGATCGGGCCGGTCGTGCAGCTTGCTGGTGGAGCCGCTGTCGGCTTCGTCACCGGAGCCGAAGATGATCCCGCGGCCCCCGGTGGTGGCCACGTAGTTGTTGACGATCTTGTGGTCGTTGCCGTGGAACCGGATGCCGGAGTCGCCGAACAGCAGATTGCCCTCGACGACACTGCGATCGCCGTGCCGCAGGACGATGAAGCCGCGGCTGTCGCGGATCGTGTTGTCGCGGATCACGTTGTCGGACGACTTGACCGAGATCGCCTCGGAGTCGCCGTCGGCCTTCTCGAACAGGTTGTCCTCGATCAGCGCGTGGGCGCTGTACTTCTGGTGGCTGCTCAGGCCGAGCCGGATCGACTCGCCGCCGTTCGAGCCCGCGAACCGGTGGTTGTAGAAGTAGTTGTGGTGCACGTGGACCCGCTGGGCCATCGCGTTGCCCGGCCCGAGGATCTGCAGGAACACCCCGGCGCTGGTCCGGTTCTGGAAGACGTTGTGGTCGATCTCGGTGTCGTCGCCGTTGGCGGTGACCCAGTTGCCGTCGCCGCTGAGCTGGATGTCGTTGCGGGTCAACCGGTTGTGCTTGCTGCCAGCGGGCAAGCTCATCGAGCCGCCGTGGCGGAGCTTGAAGCCTTCGAGGACGACATAGGAGGCACCCGAAGCGAACGCGAAGCCTGTCGAGCCCTTGATCTCGGCCTTGCCGACGTGTTCCGCGGAGACCGTCACGGGAGCGGCCGCGGTGCCGGAACGCTTGATGGTCAAGGCTTTGCTCGCGGTGTAGCTGCCGTCGGCCAGCTGGATCCGGTCACCGGGATTCGCCTTGTCGACCGCTGTCTGCAGTGCGCCGAGCGAAGTGACCCGGACGACCTGCGCGGCCGACGCGGGCGGGCTCGGGGTGAAGGCCGACACCAGAACCGTGACGATCGCCACGGTGATGAAGGAACCTGGGGATTTCATCCGCCCGCCTCTCGAAGACGACCGCGAGGGCGGTCGTTGATGGCGGCGGATCGTAAAGAAGGTTACCGATTAGCTGTTGACCACGTCAACGCTTCATCGGTTCAGGAGTCGGCCGGAGGGTTGTCCGACTCGGGCTGCGCGATGCCACGCTCGGAGGACAGCGAGCGCCAAGCCGTCTCGGCGGCCTTCTGCTCGGCTTCCTTCTTGGTGGAACCGGTGCCGTGTCCCAGCGAACGACCTCCGACGAGAACCGTGGCGCTGAACTCCTTGCGGTGGTCGGGACCGGTGTCCTCGACCTTGTACTCGGGCACGCCGAGACCCGCTGAGGCGGTGAGCTCCTGCAGGCTGGTCTTCCAGTCGAGGCCGGCCCCGCGCAGGGGCGCCTCGGCCAGCAGGCCGTCGAACAGGTGGTGCACCAGCTTGCGGGCGATCTCGATGCCGTGCTCCAGGAAGGCGGCTCCTATAACGGCTTCGAGGCCGTCCGCGAGGATGCTCGCCTTGTCCCGGCCGCCGGTGAGCACTTCGCCCTTGCCGAGCAGGAGGTGCGCACCCAGCCCGCCTTCGCCGAGGCCTCGCGCGACCCTGGCCAGCGCGTGCATGTTGACCACGCTGGCCCGCAGTTTCGCGAGCTGACCCTCGGGAAGGTCGGGATGGGTGTTGTACAGGTGGTCGGTGACGACCAGGCTGAGCACGGCGTCCCCGAGGAACTCGAGACGCTCGTTGGGCGGTAGCCCACCGTTCTCATACGCATAAGAACGGTGGGTCAGCGACAGCGTCAGCAGCTCGGGCTCAAAAGTGAGCGCGAGCGCCTCCAGCAGCGGAGCGGGATCGGCTGCTGGTCCCACGGTCGTTTTTCCCCCCATGTCGGTCTTTACCTCGATCAGGCGGGCTCGACTACCTGGCGCCCGTTGTGCTGGCCGCACGTCGGGCACGCGATGTGCTGCAGTTTCGGCTGCTTGCAGGCGCGGTTGGAGCAGGGCACCAGCTGAACCGGAGCAGCCTTCCACTGGCTACGACGCGCCCGCGTGTTGGACCGCGACATCTTCCGCTTCGGGACGGCCACGAGTAGATCTCCTTAAGACGGTCTGCCCGCAGTCGCGAGCGAACTTTCCTTCATCCGGATCGAGCTGGTGCTCGTCAGGCTTGCTTACCGGGGCCTTTCGCCTGGTCTTCGCCCGACTCATCGTCGAAACGCTCGACCAGGGCGGCCCACCGGGGATCTATCTTCTCATGCCCGTGTCCCGGCTCGAGATCGGCCCACTTGACGCCGCATTCGACGCACAGACCCAGGCAGTCGTCCTCGCACAACGGCGCGAGGGGAAAGGCCAGGACCACGGCGTCGCGGACGATGGGCTCAAGGTCGATCCGGTCGTCCACCAGGCGCGGGATCTCTTCCTCGCTGGTGGTCTCCTCGGTGGTCGACCCCGGGTACGCGAAGAGCTCGGTGAGGTCCACCTCGACGTCCTCGGTGATCGGGTCGAGGCAGCGGGCGCAGTGCCCGGTGGCGATGGCGGTGGCGGTGCCGCTGACGAGCACGCCTTCGACCACGGACTCGAGCATCAGGTCAAGCACGAGCTCGGACCCGACGTCGATGGTGATGACGTCGGGCACACCGAGCGCAGTCTCCACGGAAACGGAGCGCTGCACGGAACGACTCAGTCCGGCATGACGACCCAGCTCGCGGGTATCGACGACCCACGGACTGCGACTATCAAGCGGAGCAGGCTTGGCCTGCGAAGATTTCTGCTCAGACATATCGCCTACCAGGGTACGCAGGCCCTGCAACCCACTAACCCACGACCCCGGGCAGCCCCGAAGAGTCTGGTTGCGTCCAGAGGTACGGCTGGAAGCCTGTGTTTTTTGGCCAGCGCGCTCACGAACTCGCGCCGCCAGGTCGCCCCTGACACCCAGTGTAAGCGCGTGTTTTGCTTTAACGGGGGCGACCTACCGTCGCGAGTTGGGAGGGCCTGGCGGCCCTGAAAGAGGGCGCGCGGCGTGAAGTCTCCACCTCGCAAAGCTCGGCGGAGACCCTGTGGTCACGGCAAAACTGTGGTGGGTGGGTTTGGGCGGTTTCGCCGACCGGCGACTCTTGGGAAGTCTCTGAAGGCCACCATGACGGCGTTAGACGCCGTCATGGTGGCCTTCAGAGACCGCTCAGCCCTGGTAGTCGTAGAGGGCGGTGCGGCGGTCTCCGCCGCCGAGGTTCGCGGGCGATCGCAGGTGGTTGCGGCCCGAGTCGACGGTGCGCAGCGTCGTGGCCAGCAGTTCCGAGAACTCCGCCAGCTTCCCGTCGACGTACGCGTCGCACTCGACGCGCTGCCGGTCGGCCTCGGCGTGAGCCTCGTCGACGATCCGGGCCGACTCGGCGTGCGCGGCCTGGACGACCTCGGTCTGCGACACGAGCCGCCCCTGCTCGTTGCGGCCCTCGTCGATGGCCCGGTCGTAGGCGTCACGACCGGCCTGGACCATCCGCTCGGACTCGGCCCGCGAGCGGTCGGTCAGGTTCTGGTACTCGGCCTGCCCGGCGGCGACCATCCGCTCGGCCTCGGCGTGGGCGTCGGCGAGCATCCGCTCAGCGCGGTCACGCGCGTCGGCGAGCACGCGTTCGGCCTCGCCGGAGGCCTCCGAAACCGAACGCTCGGCCTCGGCGTTGGCCCCGGCGACGGTCTCCCCCGCCTCGGTCCTGGCCGCGTGGATGAGCGCGTCGCGTTTGTCGAGCACGTCCTGCGCGTCGTCGACCTCGGCGGGCAGCGCGTCGCGGACGTCGTCCAGCAGCTCCAGCATGTCACCGCGGGGGACGACGCAACTGGACGTCATCGGCACCCCGCGTGCCTCTTCCACGATCGTGACGAGCTCGTCGAGAGCCTCGAAAACCCGGTACACGGCCACTCCCTCTTACCAGCAATCCCCGTTTCGCTGAGGACCAGTCTGCCCGGAAGCTCGCCTGAACCGGTGAACGCGGCCGGTGCCGGGCGTGTCCCCCGACGGAACACACCCGGCCGCAAGTCCCTGAAGGAGCCGCTCAGACGTCGATCACGGAGAAGGTGGCGTAGTGATCACCGGTGTAGAAGTACTCGCCGCCGGTGCCGGTGACGATCCGCCGGGTGCCGCGGTTGCTCGCGCCGGGCGTCGGCACCGTGTACTCGTGGTAGTAGCTCGAGGCGCACTTCGGGAGGACGTTCTCCCGGTTGGTGAACACGACGCCGTCGTTCTTCGGGTAGGGGAACGGCCCACCCTTCCGGATGAGGTTGTACGTGGTGGTCGCCTCCTTCGGGAGGCTGCCGAGCGCGACGTGCTGATAGCCCGTCAGCACGCCACAGCTGTTCTGCTGGACGGTGACTGGGGCGGCCGGGGCGGCTTCCGCGACAGCGGCTCCGCCGAGGAATATGACGACAAGGGCGAGCAGCGCGGCGACGGCTCGTGATCGATGGTTGGTCATTTTCGGAC
This sequence comes from Amycolatopsis sp. H20-H5, assembly GCF_035828755.1. NCBI lineage: Bacteria > Bacillati > Actinomycetota > Actinomycetes > Pseudonocardiales > Pseudonocardiaceae > Amycolatopsis > Amycolatopsis sp. H20-H5. Next base: position 51,762 of record NZ_JAYMZS010000001.1, read on the forward strand.
CGTAACTCGATCGGGTGTTCGCCAGAAGACGCGAAAGTGAACTCTGACCAGCCGTTCGGCGCAGCCCTACGAAAGTCTGCGAACGATCGGGTGAACCGGTCAGCCCCGTTCGGCGAGCCTGGCCTTGAGCCGGGTGAAAACCACCGGCGGCACGAGGTGCTCGATGTCACCGCCGAAGGCCGCGACCTCCTTGACCAGCGAACTGGACACGAACCCGTAGGCCGGGTTGTTCGCCATCAGCAGCGTCTCGACCCCGGACAGCTCACGGTTCATCTGTGCCATCTGCAGCTCGTAGTCGAAGTCGCTGACCGAGCGCAGGCCCTTGGTGACAGCGGCGATGTCGTTCTCGCGGCAGTAGTCCACGAGCAGCCCGTGCCACGAGTCCACCCGCACGTTCGGAAGGTCGGCCGTGGTCTCCCGGAGCATGTCCAGGCGTTCCTCGACGGTGAACAGGCCTTTTTTGCTCTTGTTGATCCCGACCGCCACGACGACTTCGTCGAAGAGCTTGGAGGCCCGGTGGATGATGTCGAGGTGCCCGTTGGTGGCTGGGTCGTAGGACCCGGGGCAGACCGCACGCCGCATGTGCGGACGCTACCAAGCCCGTCCAGCTCGCGCGCGCTCGTGACTGGTGCGTCACACCGTCACGAGGAGAAGGTGGCCCAGTACAAAGCCGTGTCCCCGTAGCGCTTGGTCCGCGTCGGCGCGAAGCCGTCCGGCCAGTCCGGGTCGCCGTCGCGAGCGGCCCGCTCGACGATCACCAGGCCACCCTCGGTGATCCACTCCCCCGTGGCCAGCGAGGCGAGCACCTTGCCCAGTTCGGCGCCGGTCACGGAGTACGGCGGGTCGGCGAGCACGAGGTCGAAGCGGACGGACGGGGACACGGTCGCGGCGGCCACAGTCTCGACCTGGCCGATCCGGACGCTCCCGCCCAGGCCCACAGTGGCGACGTTGCCGCGCAGGACGTCGGCCGCCCGCTTGTCGGCCTCGACGAAGAGTGCGTCGGAAGCGCCGCGAGAGAGCGCCTCGAGTCCTAGTGCGCCGGAGCCCGCGTAGAGGTCCAGCACGCGGGAGCCGTCGAGCTCGCCAGCGACTTCGAGTGCGTTGAAAAGCGCCTCCCGCACCCGCTCCGACGTGGGCCGGGTGCCTTTCGGGGGCACCTTCAACCGCCTGCCGCCGGCCTTCCCCGCCACGATCCTGGTCACGCCGCCATCTTCGCGCATCCTTACCGCTCTGTGGCGTTGGCCGGGACTTGGTGAACCCGGACGCGGCACCGCGTAGAGTCGTTCTTCGCCCTCGGAGGCGATACACCTGTTTAGGAGCGTTGCGTGTCCGAACCTCGGGTCAGACGGGCCGAGATCGCCATCGAACAAGCCCACGTCGATCGGGTGTACACCCGGCTCGGTGAGTTGCGCGTCCAGGCCGAGGCCATGCGCGCCAAGGGGTACGAGATCGGCCACGGCGCCGGTCGCGAAGCCATCTTCGAGCAGGCCTCGATGCTGTTCGAGCGCGACATGATGGTCTTCCACGCCAACCAGACCCTGCAAACACTCGACGCCGAGTACGAGGGCCTGGTCTTCGGCAGGCTCGACCACACCAGCGACGAACCCCTTTACGTCGGCAGGCTCGGCATCCGCGACGTGGAGTTCGACAACCTCGTCACCGACTGGCGCGCCCCCGCGGCCGCGGCCTTCTACCAGGCCACCGCCGAGGAGCCGATGGACGTCATCCGGCGCCGGGTGATCCGCTGCTCCGGGCAGAACGTGCTCGACGTCGACGACGACGTGCTGATCGCCGACGCGGTCCCCGACGACATGCAGATCGTCGGCGAGGGCGCGCTGATGGCCGCGCTGGGGCGCTCGCGCGGCGAGCGGATGCGCGACATCGTCGCCACGATCCAGAAGGAACAGGACGACATCATCCGCGCGCCGTGGCGCGGGGTCACCGAGATCACCGGCGGTCCCGGCACCGGCAAGACGGCCGTCGCGCTGCACCGCGCGGCATACCTCCTCTACCGCTACCGCCGTCAGCTCGGCGGTGCGGGAGTGCTGGTGATCGGCCCGTCCGGGGTGTTCACCAGCTACATCTCCCGGGTGCTGCCGTCGATGGGCGAGACGAACGTCGAACTGCGCGCGCTCGGCGAGGTCCTCGACGGGCTGGAGGCGACCAGGCAGGACGCCGCGCCGCTGGCCGCGATCAAGGGCTCGCTGCGGATCCGCCGCGTACTGCTGCGCGCGCTGCGGGAGAACCCGCCGGACGCGCCCGGCGACATGCGGATCGTCTACCGCGGCGAGGTGCTGCGGCTCAACCCGAAGGACCTCGAGAAGGTGCGCCGGAAGGCGCACTCGGCGGGCGGGCCGCCGAACCGTTCGCGCATCCGCGCGGCCGAACTGCTGCTGGAGGCGCTCGCGTCGAAGGCCGACCAGCACGCGAAGGACGACGGCAAGTCGCCGGTCGACAAGCCGGAGCTCATCAGCGAACTCGGCGAGCGGATCGAGTTCCACCGCTTCCTGGTCGAGTGGTGGCCGATCCTGTACCCAGCACAGATCCTGCGCTGGCTCGGCGATGAGAAGCGGCTCGCGGCGGCGGCCAAGGGCGTCCTCAACCGCGGCGAGATCAGCCTGCTCGCGGCCGACCTGGCGGACCGCTCGCGCGGCTGGACGGTGGCCGACATCGCGCTGCTCGACGAGTTGCGGGTGCTGATCGGCCCGCCGCCGAAGAAGCGTCGCGGGTCGACCGTCGAGGTCAACCCCGACCGCAACGGCGCCCCGCACCGGCCCGAGCACTACGACGAGTACTCGCACGTGGTCGTCGACGAGTCGCAGGACCTTTCGCCGATGCAGTGGCGGATGGTCGGGCGGCGCGGGAAGTACGCGAGCTGGACGGTCGTGGGCGACCCGGTGCAGAGCTCGTGGCCGGACCCGGCGGAGGCCGCGCAGGCGCGGGACCAGGCGTTCGGGCTCAAGACCGCGCGTCGCCGGTTCACCCTGCGCACCAACTACCGGAACTCGGCGGAGATCTTCGACCTGGCCGCGAAGGTGGTCGTCGGGCATGCGGAAGCCGACGAGCTGCCGCGCGCGGTCCGCAACACCGGTGTCGTGCCCGAGGTGCGGCCGGTGGAGGCGTCCGGGATGGAGGTCGCCACGCAGGCTGCGGCCAAGGAGCTGCTCGGTTCGGTCGAGGGCACGGTCGGCGTGATCACCGCGATGGACAGGGTGCCCGAGGTCAAGGCGTGGCTCGCCGGGCAGGCCGACGAGCGGCTCAAGGTCGTCGGCAGCCTGGACTCGAAGGGCCTGGAGTACGACGCGGTGGTGCTCGTCGAGCCGAACGACCTGATCACCGAGTCCACCACCGGCCGCCGCGTCCTCTACGTCGCGCTCACCCGGGCCACCCAGGCGCTCACCGTCCTGGCCTCCAACCCCGACTGGCTGCCCGGCTGAAGGTCGCCCTTGCTGCGCTCACCGCACCAAGGGCGACCTTCAGCAGGTCTAACGCACCAAGGGCGACCTTCAGCGGGTCCCCGGGTATCCGTGAGATGACGCGGGGCGGATGGTGGAAGAAACCCGTTCGGCGGTTTGTTGTCACCAGACGTGAGTTCTCTGTCTGAGGTGCCGCTGTCCGTACTCGACCTTTCGCCCATCGTGAGCGGGGGTGATGTCGGGCTGGCGCTGCGCAACACCGTCGACCTCGCGAGGGAGACCGAGCGGCTGGGCTACCACCGCTACTGGCTCGCCGAGCACCACAACATGCCGGGTATCGCGAGCTCGGCCACCGCGGTGCTGATCGGGCATGTCGCGCAGGCGACCGAGCGCATCCGGGTCGGCTCCGGCGGGGTCATGCTGCCCAACCACGCGCCGCTGGTGATCGCCGAGCAGTTCGGCACTCTGGAGGCCTTCCACCCCGGCCGGATCGACCTCGGCATCGGCCGCGCGCCCGGCACGGACCAGCGCACCGCGCTGGCGCTGCGGGGTCCCGGTGGGCTGTCGGCGGAGAACTTCCCGCAGCAGCTCGCCGAGCTTGTCGACTACTTCGAGCACTCTGAGGCGCGCGCGGTCAACGCCGTCACGGCCGAAGGCAACAAGCCGCCCCTCTGGCTGCTCGGTTCGAGCGGCTTCAGCGCGCAGCTGGCCGGGCAGCTCGGGCTGCCGTTCTCCTTCGCGCACCACTTCAGCGCGGAGAACACCATCCCGGCCGTCCAGATCTACCGCGACGCCTTCCGCCCGTCGGAGGTGCTGGCCGAGCCGTACGTCATGCTCGGCACTTCCGTGGTCGCCGCCGAGACCGACGAGCGCGCCCGGTACCTCGCCGCGCCGAGCGGACTGACGTTCCTCAGCCTGCGCCGCGGCCGCCCCATCCCGCTGCCGACGCCCGAGGACGCCGCGGCGTACCAGTACAGCGAGATGGACCGCGCGTTCCTGGCGGAGCGCTTCGGGAGCAGCTACGTCGGCTCGCCCGAAACTGTCCGAAAGGGACTCGATGGGCTACTGGCGGACACCGGCGCCGACGAGATCATGATCACCACGATGGTCCACGACCAGGCCGATCGCGTCCGTTCCTACGAGCTCGTCAAGGAACTCACCCGCTAGCAATCGGAAATACGAAAGAACCGACAAGGTGGCCGCGGCCGTTTATCAGAAACGCACAAGATTTCCACGGTTACCAGGCCGTGACACCTTGATCTTGCCCAAGTTCTTGTCCTTACCTCCGGCCGAAGTTAGCGTACCGACCAGTAACGCAGTGGTCTGATACAAAAACCGCACGGTAACACCAGGTTCAGGATTAGTCTCGATTCATTCCACCATTTGGTCTATCGAGAATAACTCACCTGAGGTGTATTTACCGTGCCCGGAAACTGGGGGCAGGTATGGCGACCAAGTCGGCGTCCTTCCCAGGCGCGGCCGCACTGCGGCAGACGGGACGGCTCTACGCGCTGGCGCTGGACGTCGTCCGGCTGACCTTCCGGCGCCCGTTCCAGGCCCGCGAGCTGATCCAGCAGTTCTGGTTCATCGCGAGCGTTTCGATCCTGCCGACGGCGCTGGTCGCGATCCCCTTCGGCGCGGTCATCGCGCTGCACATCGGCTCGCTGACCACGCAGATCGGCGCGCAGTCGTTCACCGGCGCGGCCAGCGTGCTCGCCATCATCCAGCAGGCCAGCCCGATCGTCACCGCACTGCTCATCGCGGGGGCGGGGGGAAGCGCTATCTGCGCCGACCTCGGCTCGCGCACCATCCGCGAGGAAATCGACGCGATGGAGGTGCTCGGGGTCTCGCCGGTGCAGCGCCTCATCGTGCCGCGGGTGCTCGCCGCGATGGGGGTTTCCGCGTTCCTCAACGGCATGGTCAGCGTCGTCGGCGTGCTGGGCGGCTATTTCTTCAACGTCATCATGCAGAACGGCACGCCCGGCGCCTATCTGGCGAGTTTCTCCGCACTGGCGCAGCTGCCCGACCTGTGGATCAGCGAGATCAAGGCGGTCATCTTCGGTTTCGTGGCGGCGATCGTCGCCTCCTACCGCGGGCTCAACCCCAAGGGCGGCCCGAAGGGCGTCGGCGACGCGGTGAACCAGTCCGTGGTCATCACCTTCCTGCTGCTGTTCCTGCTGAACTTCGTGCTCACCACGATCTACCTGCAACTCGTCCCGGCGAAGGGGAGCTGACCCCGTGGTGACCACCGCACCAGGGACACGCACGACGCGGGTCCGCGAGGCGATCGACCGTCGCTTCGGCTTCCTCGACACCCTCGGCGACCAGATCCTGTTCTACCTGCGGGTGCTGGGCTGGGTGCCGCGGGCGCTACGGCGCTATCTGCGGGAGATCGTCCGCCTGCTCGCCGAAGTCAGTTTCGGCAGCGGCGCACTCGCGGTCATCGGCGGCACCATCGGCGTGATGATCGGGATGACCATGGCCACCGGCCTGGTCGTCGGCCTCCAGGGTTACTCCGCGCTCAACCAGGTCGGCACCTCGGCGTTCGCCGGGTTCGTCTCCGCCTACTTCAACACCCGCGAGATCGCGCCGCTGGTCGCGGGGCTCGCGTTGTCCGCGACCGTCGGCTGCGGGTTCACCGCGCAGCTGGGCGCGATGCGCATCTCCGAGGAGATCGACGCGCTCGAGGTGATGGGCATCCCCAGCGTGCCGTACCTGGTGACGACGCGGGTGATCGCCGGGTTCCTCGCGGTCATCCCGCTCTACGCGATCGGCCTGCTGACGTCGTACCTCGCGTCGCGCCAGATCACCGTGTGGGTCTTCGGCCAGTCCGCGGGCACCTACGACCACTACTTCCTGCTGTTCCTGCCACCCGGCGACGTGTTGTGGTCCTTCCTGAAAGTGCTGGTGTTCAGCGTCGTGGTGGTTCTCGCGCACTGTTACTACGGCTTCCGCGCCAGCGGCGGGCCCGCCGGGGTCGGCGTCGCGGTGGGCCGGGGGGTCCGGACCGCGATCGTCGCGATCAGCGTGCTCGACTTCTTCCTCAGCCTCGCGATCTGGGGCGCCACCACGACCGTGCAGGTCGCCGGATGAGGAAGGAAACCCGGAAGAAGGCGAAAGTCCGGACCGCGGGAGTGCTGTTCCTCGTCGTCATGGCGGCCTTCGTGACGCTGTCGATCAAGATCTACGACAAGGACTTCGTCACCTCGATCCCGGTGACGCTGCGCGCGGACCGGGTCGGCAACCAGCTCATCCCCGGCGGCGAGGTCAAGGCCCGCGGGGTGAAGGTCGGCGAGATCACCGCCGTCCGCGCGACCCCGGCCGGCGCGGAGCTCGACCTGGCGATGGAGCCGGACAAGGTCGGCAAGCTCCCCACCACCGTCTCGGCGCTGCTGGTGCCCAAGACGCTGTTCGGCGAACGGTACGTCCAACTGTCCATTCCGGACAATGCGGCGTACGCGCCGAAACTCACCTCCGGCTCCGTCATCGACCAGGACCACTCGGCCAACGCCATCGAGCTGGAGCGCGTGTTCGACAACCTGTTGCCGCTGCTCAAAGCCGTGCAGCCGCAGAAGCTCGCCACCACGCTCACCGCGGTCTCGACGGCGTTGCAGGACCGGGGCGCGCAGCTCGGGCAGACGCTGTCAACGGCGTCGGACTACCTCAAGGAGCTCAACCCGAGCCTGCCGAAGCTCAACGACAACCTCCGTGACCTCGCGACCGTCAGCAGGCTCTACGGCGACATCGCGCCCGACCTGCTCGACGCGCTCACCTCGTCGGCGGTCACCCTGAACACCGTCCACGACAAGAGCGCGGACCTGGCGAACGTATACCAGCAGGTGTCCGCGTCGGCACAGGACGTAAAGACATTCCTGGTCAACAACCACGACAACCTGATCTCGCTGGCCGCGGACAGCCGCGCGCCGCTGGAGGTCGCGGCGAAGTACTCACCCAGCTTCCCCTGCACGCTCCAGGCGCTGGCCGCCTTGAAGGGCCCGATGGACACCGTGCTCGGCAAGGGCACGAACCAGCCGGGCATGCACGCCGACATCACCGTCACCCAGTCACGCGGCAAATACGTGCCGGGCAAGGACGATCCCGTGTACAACGCCGGCGGCGGCCCGCGCTGCTACCCGAGCGGGGTCTGGCCCTCACCCGGCACGGCCGCGGCGGCACCCGGTGCCACCGCCCACCCGCTGCTGCCCGGCGGCCAGGGCGACCTTGGCGTCGCGAACTCCCCGCAGGAACGTGAGCTCATCGCCACGCTGGTGGCGCCCGAACTCGGCGTGCCGACCGGCAGCGTGGCCGGCTGGAGCAGCGTGCTCGTCGGCCCGCTCTACCGCGGGACGGAGGTGACGCTCAAATGAGGAACTTCGTCCGCCCGCTGATCAAGAGCCTGATCTTCATCCTCGTCACGACCGTCGCCACCGTCCTGCTGGCACTGTCCATCACGAACACCGGGCTCGGCGATTCCGAGCTCTACGGAGCCAAGTTCCTGGACGCGACCGCGCTCAACGTCGGCGACGACGTGCGCATCTCCGGCGTCCGGGTCGGCCAGATCGAGGAGCTCGACGTCGCCGACCACAACGTGGCGCACGTGCGGTTCTCGCTGGACAAGGACCGCCGCCTGCCCGCCGACGTCGGCGCGGTCATCAAGTACCGCAACATGGTCGGGCAGCGCTACATCGCGCTGGAGCGCGGCACGAACAAGACGGACTACCTGCCGGTCGGCGGCGAGATCCCGCTGGAGCGCACCACCCCGGCGCTGGACCTCACGGATCTGTTCAACGGCTTCAAACCGCTGTTCCAGGCGCTTTCCCCGAACGACGTCAACCAGCTCTCCGGCGAGATCGTCCAGGTGTTGCAGGGCGAAGGCGGCACCGTGGACAGCCTGCTCTCGCACACCGGATCGCTGACCTCCACCCTCGCCGGGCGCGACAAGGTGATCGGCGAGGTCATCACCAACCTCAACTCGGTGCTCAAGACCGTGAACGGCAAGGGGGACTCACTGTCCACTTTGGTCTCGACGTTGCGGCAGCTGGTGAGCGGACTGGCCGGTGACCGCGCCGCGATCGGCGACGCCATCTCCGGCATCGGGGACCTCAGCACCGCGACCTCCGGGCTGCTGGGCGACGTGCGCGACCCGCTGAAGCAGAGCATCGCCGGACTGGGCGCGGTGTCGGGCCACCTGGCGAAGGACTCCGGCGCCGATCTGGACAGGTTCCTCACCAACCTGCCGCCGAAGCTCGAAGGCATCGGGCGGATCGGCTCCTACGGCTCGTGGATGAACTTCTACCTGTGCTCCGCGGTGCTGCAGTCCACTCCCCCGCGCGTCGTGCGGCAGACCGCGGCGAGGTGCGGCTCGTGAAATCCTTCAAGGAACGCAATCCGCTGGTGCTCGGCGTGGTCGGCAGCGTGGTCGTCGCGGCGGTGCTCACCGCCACGCTCAACTACGACAGCCTGCCGATCGTCGGCTCCGGCACCACCTACGAAGCGGAGTTCTCCGAGGCCGCCGGGCTGCAGACCGACGACGAGGTTCGGGTCGCCGGGATCAAGGTCGGCGAGGTGCGCGACGTCTCGCTGGCCGACGACCACGTACTGGTCCGCTTCCGCGTCAAGGACGCCTGGGTCGGCGACCGGACCTCGGTGGAGATCAAGATCAAGACGTTGCTGGGCCGCAAGTTCCTCTCCCTGCACCCCACCGGTGACGGCGTCCAGGACCCGGGCAGCGCGATCCCGCGCGACCGCACGGTGACCCCCTACGACGTCACCGAGGCGTTCAACGGGCTGGCCGACACCGTCGGCGCGATCGACACGAAGCAGCTCGCGGACAGCTTCACCACGATCAGCGAGACGTTCAAGAACTCGCCCGCGCACGTCCGCAGCGCGCTGGACGGGCTCACCGCGCTGTCGAAGACAGTGTCCTCAAGGGACAGTGAGATCGCGGAACTGCTGGCGAACGCGCGGAAGATCACCACCACGCTGGCGAACTCCAACGACGACTTCGACAAGCTCATCAGCGACGGCAACCTGCTGCTCACCGAGCTGGACCACCGCAAGCAGGCGATCCACGACCTGCTCACCGGCGCGCAGAGCCTCGGCGCGCAGCTGAGCGGCCTGGTGGCCGACAACACCGACGCGCTCGGCCCGGCGCTGGCGCAGCTCAAGACCGTCACCGACATCCTCCGGCGGCAGAACGACAACCTGGCCAAGAGCCTCACGCTGGCCGGGCCGTACTTCCGGGTGGTCAACAACTCGCTGGGCGCCGGCCGCTGGATCGACTCCTACCTTTGCGGGCTGCTGCCGGAGAACCGCGACCCGTGCACCCCACCCAAGTCGACCGGGGGCGGCAAATGACCTCGACCCGTACGCAGGTCCGGCTGAGCCGGTACGTCACCGTCGCGGTGGTGCTCGCGCTGGTCGTCATGGGCGGGCTCTGGTGGATCTTCTCCGGGAGCGGCCAGGACCGCGTCACGGCGTACTTCTCCCGCGCCGTCGGCGTCTACAGTGGCTCCGACGTGCGGCTGCTCGGCGTCAAGGTCGGCCAGGTCGAGTCGGTGACCCCGCGCGGCGAGCAGGTCGAGGTCGTGATGACGCTCGACAGCTCGGTCGGGATCGCCGAGGACACGAACGTGCTGGTGGTCGCGCCGAGTGTGGTCGCGGACCGGTACGTCCAGTTCTCCAAGCTCTCCCGCGGCGGCCCCCGGCTGCCCGGGAACGCGGTGATCGGCGTCGAGCGCACCGGGACCCCGGTGGAACTCGACCAGCTCTACGCCAGCCTCAACACGCTCGCGAAGTCGCTCGGCCCCAACGGCGCCAACGCGAACGGCGCGCTGTCGGACCTGCTCAAGACCGGGGCACAGAACCTGCAGGGCAACGGCAAGCCGTTCAACGACTCGGTGCGCAACTTCGCCGAGCTGGCACGGACGCTGGCCGGGAACTCGAACGACCTGTTCGCCAGCGTCGACGAGCTGCAGAAGTTCACCACCATGCTGGCCACCAACGACAGCCAGGTCTCGCAGGTCAACCAGCAGCTGGCGTCGGTCACCGCCAACCTGTCGCAGAACCGGGAGGAGCTGGGCAAGGCGCTCACCTCGCTCGGCAGCGCGCTGGCGGACATCCAGGACTTCATCAGGAAGAACCGCGGGCTGATCAAGTCCAATGTGGACAACCTGGCGATCTCGACACAGACCTTGGTGGACAAGCGGGCCTCGCTGGCCGAGGCGCTGGACACGGCGCCGCTCGCGGTCACCAACGTGCTCGACAAGATCGACCCGGCGACCGGGACCCTGCAAGCCCGCACGGACCTGCTCGACTACGCGCCGCTGCCCCTGCCTGCCAGCGGCCCCACCTACACCGCGCAGGGAGGTGGCAAGTGAACCGGACACGCAGGGCGCTGGCCCTCGCCGCGGTCTGCTGCCTCACCCTGAGCGGCTGTGCCGGCGAGTTCAAGGGCGTCTACGACCTGCCGCTGCCCGGTGGCGCGGACATCGGCGACCACCCCCTGCACATCACGGTGCAGTTCGCCGACGTGCTGGACCTGGTGCCGCAGGCCGCGGTGAAGGTCGGGGACGTGCCGGTCGGGCGGGTCGAGAAGATCCAGCTCGGCAAGGACGGCTGGACGGCCGAGACGGTGCTGGCCGTCAACGGCGACGTCGTGCTGCCCGCGAACGCCGTCGCCAGGCTGCGGCAGTCGAGCCTGCTCGGCGAGAAGTTCATCGAGCTGGCCGCCGCCGACTCGACAGCGCCGAAACCGCGGGAACGGCTCGCCGACAAAGCGGTGATCACGCTGGACCGCACCAACCGCAACCCGGAGTTCGAGGAGATCTTCGGCGCGCTCTCCCTGCTGCTCAACGGCGGCGGCATCGGCCAGCTGCAGACGATCAACCGCGAGCTGTCCAAGGTGATGACCGGCAATGAGGACCAGATCCGGTCCTTCCTGTCCGGAGTGGACACCCTGGTGTCCGATTTGGACACCCACCGCTCGGACATCACCGCGGCGCTCGACGGGCTCAACAAGCTCTCGTCGACGCTGGCCAAGCGGGACGACCAGGTCGCCGGGGCGCTCACCGACCTCACCCCCGGCCTGAAAACCCTGTCCGACCAGCGCACCCAGCTGGTCACCATGCTGCAGTCGCTCGACCAGCTGTCCGGGGTGGCCACCGACGTGATCAGCAAGAGCCGCGCGGACCTGGTCGCCGACCTGAAGGCGCTTTCACCCATACTGAGCCAGCTCGCCGAGGCGAAGGAGTACCTGCCGAAGTCGCTGGAGCTGCTGGTCACCTTCCCGTTCACCGACGCGGTGCTGCCCGCCATCAAGGGCGACTACCTCAACGTCTACGCCTCGATGATCCCGGCGCCAGGGGTCACCCTGCCGCCGCCGGGCGAGGGCGTGCCGCCGGGACTGCCGGTGCTGCCGCTGCCGCCCAGCGGCCCTGTCACCACGACGCCCGCCACCGGCGCGGGAGGGAACTGATGCTCACCACCAGGGTCCGGATCCAGGTCATCGCGTTCGTGATCATCGCGCTGGCGACGACGGCGTTCGTCGGCGCGAACTACGCCGGTCTCGGCCGGTTGTTCGGCAACAGCGGCTACACCGTCCGGCTGGAGCTGAGCGAGGGCGGCGGGCTGTTCACCAACGGCGAGGTGACCTACCGCGGGGTCGCCGTCGGCCGGGTCGGCGAACTGCGGCTCACCGACACCGGGATGGAGGCCGATCTGCTCATCAACGGCTCGGCCCCGCCGATCCCGGTCAACTCCCAGGCCGTGGTGGCGAACCGTTCGGCCGTCGGCGAGCAGTACGTCGACCTGCAGCCGCGCACCGGGGACAAGCCTTACCTCGACGAGGGCTCCACCATCCCGCGCGAGTCGACCACGCTGCCGCTGCCGGTGCAGAACCTGCTGACCAACCTCGATTCGCTGACCGCGTCCGTGCCCACCCAGGACCTGCGCACGGTGGTCGACGAGCTGGACAACGCGCTGGCGGGCGCCGGGCCGAACCTGCAGGTGCTACTCGATTCGACGAGCTCGTTCACCCAGTCCGCGTCGCAGCACCTGCCCCAGACCGTCAAGCTGATCGACGACGGCGCGACCGTCCTGCGCACCCAGGCCGACTCGTCGAGCGCCTGGCGGTCCTTCAGCTCGAACGCGAAGCTCTTCGCCGCGCAGCTGGCCGGTTCGGACGGTGACCTGCGCAAGCTGATCGCCGCCGCGCCGCCCGCGTCGACCGAGCTCAGCGCGCTGCTGCGGGAGAACAACCCCGGCCTGCCGATCCTGCTGGCGAACCTGCTCACCACTTCGCAGGTGTTCGCCGCGCGCACCGACGGGCTGGAGCAGCTGCTGGTCAACCAGCCGAAGGCGGTCGCGGCGGTGGCCCCGGCGGTGACGAACCCCGACGGCTCGGCGCGTCCGGCCGCCAAACTGGGGCTGGCGCTGACCTTCTACGACCCGCTGCCGTGCCGCGCCGGGTACGGCAGCACGGCGTACCGCGGCAGCGCGGACGTGTCGCCGATGCCGTTCAACACGGACGCGAGGTGCACCTTGGAATCCGGTGATCCGAGCTCGGTGCGCGGGTCGCAGAACGCTCCGCACGCGGGCGTTCCGGCGGCCGCGAAGCCGGGCACCCTGACGGGCCCGCTCGGCGCGTCGGGCCAGCAGACGTCCACGAGTCTCGGGGAGATGCTGTGGCTGGGCCACTGAACCGACTGAAGAACCTCAGGAACAAGCCACTGGCCGCGGCCGTGGCGGTGCTCGTCGCCGCCGCGGTGTTCGCGGGCTGGGGCGGGTTCAGCTGGTTCACCGCGAGCCGGGCCGAAGCCGTCACCTACGGCACCGCGCGCGACGAAGCGCTGCAGACCGGGCGGGAACTCGTCGCGCGGCTGAGCAGCCTGGACTACCACCAGGTCGACCAGGGGATCGCCCGCTGGCTCGACGCCTCCACCGGCCCGCTGCACGACCAGCTCGCCCGCACCGACGACGCCACCAAGAAGACACTCGCCGCGGACGCGGCCGTGTCCACCGGCAAGGTGCTCGACGCCGCGCTGAGCGAACTGGACGAGCACGCGGGCACGGCGAAGATGCTGGCGTCGGTGGAGATCACCGTCGCCAAGGACAAGGTGGCCCCGGCGACCAAGCGCAACCGGTTCGCCGCCCAGCTGACCCGCACCGAGGCGGGCTGGAAGCTCAGCGCGCTCGACCAGATTCCGGTGGGGGCGGCGTGAGCAGCACTGAGACCGTGGAGACGCCCGAAGGGCTCGACGAGCCCGAAGAGGCCGTCGAAGAGACGGAAACGCCCGAAGCGGCCGGGGAACCGCCCGCGCGCGGGCGATGGAAGACGCGCCTGCCCGCATTGCTGGTGGCAGGCGCGGTGGTGCTGGCGGGGGCAGGCGCCTGGTTCACCGTGGCGGCCTCGTCGGCGGCGTCGACCCCCGCCTCGGCCAACCGCGCGCTGACCGACGTCGGCGGCACGGCGGAGGTCACGTCCGCGGTGACCCTCGCGCTGAACAAGGTCTTCTCCTATTCCTACGACAAGACCGGGGTCACCGAGAAGGCGGCCGATGCCGTTCTTCGCGGCAAAGCACTGGACACCTATCACCAGCTGTTCGCCCAGGTCCAGGAAAAGGCGCCACAACAGAAACTGGTGCTGACCACTCGGGTGGTCACGTCCGCCGTTCAGGAACTCGACGGCGACAACGCGCGACTTCTCGTCTTTCTCGATCAATCCGCCACGCGAGTGGACAACAATTCCACCAGCACCGCCGCCGCGCAGCTTTCGGTGACCGCTGAGCGCCGCAGCGGCGGCTGGCTGATCACCGATCTCATTCCTCGCTGAATTCGACCGGCTCCGAAGAAGCAACCGCAGTATCACTCAAAGGAGAGTTGACATGCTTAGTTCGCTGCGCTCGAAAAAGACCGGTGGACGGCTCGCCAGGCTGACCGCGCTCACCGCGGCGGCCACCGTGGCGCTCGGCCTGGTCACCGCTGTTCCCGCGTCCGCCGATGTGCTCGAGATCCCGGTGGCGTACGGGGTCAGCGGCAGCACGGTCGTCAAGAAGACCGGCAGCACCCTGAAACTCGGCCCCGGCGCGCTGGCGGGCTCACTGCTCATCGACGACCAGACGGGCTCGGTCGGGCTGCGCGCCGACCTGACACTGCCGACCGCGCAGGCCAACATCTCGCTGGTCTCCGGGCTGTTCCGGATCAAGGCCAGGGTGAAGATCATCCCGACCGCACCGGTCACCGGCACGATCGCCAACGGCGACCTCAACACGCACGCGACGGCGAACATGGAGATCAGCGATATCTGGGCGGGCCCGATCGTGCCGGTCATCCCGCTGCCGACGATCCCCGGCAGCTGCCGGACGGTCAGGCCGATCGACCTGAACCTCATCGCGAAGGACGTGGACATCTTCGGCCCGTCCATCACGGTCAAGGGCTCGTTCACGATCCCGGAGTTCGGCAACTGCTTCATCGCGGACATCGCGCTGGGCGCGCTGATCTCGGGGCCGGACAACACGATCTCCCTGGACCTGACCCCGAAGACCAGCTGAGCCGGAACCTGGTGGGGCGCCTGGGAAACCGGGCACCCCACCAGGTCCGTCGGGTCAGCAGGGCGCGGTGGGATCGGGCTTGAGAATGAAGGTGCTGCGGTCTCCGGCGGAGACGCCGAACACCGGGCCGCAGGTGAACGGGTCGCTCTCCTGTGAGGCGTCCGAACCCCAGACGACGTAGCGGCCGTCGGCCTTGAACGCCAGGTTGTGGTACCAGCCGGCTTCGATCCCGATCACCCCGGACGCCGCCTCGGGCGGAACCGTGGCCTGCTCGTGGTTGTTGCGGCCCCAGGCGAGCACGCTGCCGTTCTTCAGCGCGAGACTGTGCTGGTACCCGGCGGAGATCGCGGTGACACCCGAGGTGGCCGCGGCGGGCACGCTCGCCTGGCCGTAGGTGTTGTTGCCCCAGGCCAGCACGCCGCCGTTCTTCAGCGCGAGACTGTGGTCCCCGCCCGCGGCGATCGCGGTCACCCCGGCGGAGGCCGCGGCCGGGACGTCGGTCCGCGCACCCCAGCTGAGCACCGAACCGCCCTGTTTGAGCGCGAGGTTGTGCAACGCGCTGGTCGCGACGGCGATGACACCCGACGTCGCCGCCGCGGGCACCTCCGACTGGCCGTACCAGTCGTTCCCCCAGGCCAGCGCCTTGCCGTTCTTCAGCGCGAGCGCGTGCGCCCACCCCGCGGAAATCTGGCTGACGCCGGAAGTGGCCGCGGCTGGCACCTCCGTCTGGCCGAAGTTGTTGTCCCCCCAGACGATCACCCCGCCGTTCTTCAGCGCGAGGACGTCGAGGCTGCCCGCCGAAATCGCGGAGATCCCGGACGCCACCGAGGGCGGCACGGGGTTGACGCCGAAGTCGATGCTCCCCCAGCCGATCACCCCGCCGACCCCGGGCGCGGCCGAGGCGAGGCCTGGCAGTGGCGTGAGCGAAGCCGCCACGGCCAGGATAACGACGCCACGTCTTGCTGCCCGTCGATAACCGAAAGTACCCGGCACGGTAGTCTCTTTTCTTCCGCATTTACGCTGGTTGCGCGTCCAAGATCGCAAATGGTAGACCGGCCGCCCGCCGAATTGCGCCACCCGGGCCTTTCTTTGTCACCGAACGACAAAGACCTTCCCACGGTTACGCATCGAAAGACAACAAAACCGGTCAAGCGGGCACACCCGAACGGCCGACGAGTCGAAGGGTTGTTACCTACACAACTCGCGGGTAACCTCAATTCCGGCAGGTGGGGGGGTCAAGGTTCGGCTGTATTGTCACACACCTTCCCTCCCCGCCCGGCGAAATGCGGGCAGGCAATTCGCGGGCGAGCTGTGTTCGCCAACGCACCAGCAGCCGACTGCCGAGACGTAAACTGGATCAAAGGAGATGACAGGTATGTCCCGACTCGGAAAGCTGTCGGCCAGCATGGCCACCACCGGCGTGATCATGGGGGCCGTCGCCGTGCTCACCGCGGGGGTCGCTTCGGCCGCCACGATCACCTACAAGGCCGGTAACCCGACCCCGCTCACCTACCAATGCACGTTCCCCGCCATCTCGGCACAGCCGGTGGCGGTCAACGCGCATCTCGACGCACCGGACACCATCCCGCACGGCACGACGGTGACCCCGTCGAACGTCGGCGGCACCGCCACCATCAGCGCCGGGGTGCACGCACTGCTCACCTCGGTCGGCTACGACGGCATTCGCGGCACCGCAACGGTTCCGGTGACCGCGTCCGCCGGGACCCTGTCACAGCCCGCCGCCACCGGGCTGAACATCCCGCAGACGATCTATCCCACGGGTGGCCCGATCACGGTCGTCATCTCGCAGGTCGCCACGTCGAGTGTCCCGAACTACACGGCCCCGGCCGCGGCGGGCTCGGCGACGCTGGCGCTCGGCGGCTCGCTGACGGCGAACCTCGAGTTCCACAAGACGTCCAACAACAGCTGGACGCCGTACACGATGAACTGCACACTCAAGGTCACGAACCCGGCGCAGAACACCTCGTTCAGCCCGGCCGCGATCATCTCCTAAGTGGTTGCGCTGGGAGGTTCGGCAGACTTCCCAACGTGACCACCAAGTCACCCGTACGGGCCCGGGTGGTGGCGGCCGCCACCACCCGGGCCACCTCAAGTGAGAGAACCGGGATTTCCATGACACGTCGAGTCGGCTCACGGGCGAGGACTCTGTCCGCGGTGACGGCGATCGGCCTGCTGGCCGCGACGACCGGCGTGGGGTCCGCGGCCACCGATCCGGGCGGTTCACCGGACAAGGCCGAGGGCCATCAGGTGACCAGGACCCTGACGAGCACCTGTCCGTTCGCGGATCCGCTCGGCGCCCGGCCGATCTCACTGGAGACCACCGCCACCCTGCCGAGTTCGGCGACGGTGGGCAAGAAGACACAAATCACCGGCTTCACGGTGAAACTGACTCTGCCGCCCGAAGTGGCGAAGGCGCTCGCCGGCGACGGCGGCGCGGTCGGTGGCTCCCTGCGGATGGACCTCGGCGGCGAACAGAACGGCAAGAAACAGGTCATGCCTGTTCCCTGACCGTCGCCACGGCACCGCTGCCCGCGACCGGCGACCTCGTCCTGACCGCGACCGGCGAGACTCCGAGCCTGGTGCTGACCAACCCCGGGCTGCTGAACTACGGCCTCGCCGCGCCCGTGCTCGCCCTGACCGGCACCCCGGCGGCACCCACCTCCACTGCCTCGCCTGCCCCGTCGGCTCCCGCGGAGCCCGCCCCCGCCGTCCCGCAGCTCACCTGCGCGCTGGACCCCGGCCAGGACCCGGCATTGGGCTCCGTCCTGGTCCAGCCCTTGTCGGCGAAGCCCGGCGGGAAACAGCAGCCGGCGCCGGGACAGGGCGGGGTAAGCACCCAGGACGTGCCTCAGGACCCCGACTACTACCCCGTCGCGCTGGGGCTGATGAAGCTGGTGACGACGTCGACCGTGCGCAAACTGGGCGCCGTCGCGACCACCAGCCCCGGCGCGGTGCTGGGCGGCGTGTACAACGTGAACATCAACACCGGCGACGCGATCGTCACCGGCGACGCGTTCTTCCAGCCCGCCCCGCTGCGGGCGCTCAACTTCGGTTTCGTTCCCCTGGAAGCGAAAGCGGAGTTCCTGCCCGTCACGTACCACGAGGGCGCCAAGGCGATCCCGCTCGTGGGCAACGTGGTCGGTGGCATCCTGAGCACCCATCTCGAAGTGATGGTCCGGCTGAGCGCGGTCAAGGTCAACGGGGTCACGCTGGACGTCGGGCCGGACTGCAGGACCGCGACACCGGTCTCCCTCGACCTCATCGGGCCGTTCGACGCGTTCAACGGCGGCGGCACCATCAGCACGGTGCCGAACGGCGGCTTCGTCCTGCCGGGCTTCGCGGGCTGCGGGGCCACCGAACCACTCGACTCGCTCTTGACCGGCTTGTCCTCCGGCCCCGGCAACCAGTCGACGGCGGTCATCGCCGTGTACCCGACCTCGGGCTGCCAGGAGCCGGACCACAACAACTGCCCCGTGCCGGTGCCGCCGGCGGGCTGACAGCGGCCACAAAGGAGTGGAACCCATGGGGCACAAGGCAAGAAGGCTCGCGATCCTGCTCGGCGTCCCGATCCTCGCCACCGGTCTCGGCGCGGGTCTCGCCCAGGCGGTCACGACTTTTCACCCGGGTCCCGCCGTCGGGTACTCCTGCGCGTTCCCCGCTGTCGGCACGCGGCCGGTCACCATGTCGGAAGGAGCGGCCGGACCGGATTCGGTGTCCACGGGCGCGACCTTCTCCCTGACCGGGATCAGCGGCACCGTCACCTTTTCCGCCGCGGTGCACAGCCTGCTGACCTCGCTGGGCTACGACGGCGTCCGAGGCTACGGGGCGATCGGGATCACCGCGGTGAACGCCACCCCGACGTTCAGCGGCACCGGGACGATCCCGGCGGCGATCTGGAGCCCCGGCGGCCCAGCGACCTTCGGCGTCACCGGCGCGTCACAGGGTTTCATCGCGGGCACCACCGGACCGATCGTGTTCTCACTGGCGACCCAGTTCTCACTGGCGACCGAGTTCCACCGGACCAACGGCACCTGGACCGCGTTCGGCCTCACCTGCACCGTTCGACCCGCCCAGGAGCGCACCTTCACACCCGCACTGCCGATCGGCTAACCGGACATCCGCTGCGGGCTGGACTGGACCTTGCGCGGCCCTGGCAGCAGCTCACCAACCGGGTAACCCGCCCACGGCTCGCCCGGCGCCGGTGACACGGCCGTTCCGGCGCGCAGCACCAGTTCCAGCTCGAAGCGGGCGGCCGGGTCGCGCAGGCGCTCGCCGAAGGTGGCCTGCAGCTGGCGCATGCGGTACCGCACGGTCTGGGGGTGGACCTCGAGCCGTTCGGCGATGTCGACGACATTGCCCTGGCTGTCCAGCCACGCGCGCAACGTCTCCAGCAACCGCTCCTGCTGCTTGTCGGTCATCTCGGCCAGCGGGGCGAACAGCCGGGCGCGCAGCGTCGAGATCAGGCCGGGGTCGGAGTTGACCAGCAGGGTCGACAAGTGGTCCTCCGCGCGGATCACGCGGCGAGCCGGGATCAGCCCACGGTCGGCGAAAGCCAGCACGCCGCGGGCCCAGCGCAGGGAATCGGCCACCTGGTCGAGCGGGACACACGGGCCGATGGACAGCCGGTAGTCCGGCAGGGCGGCCTGCAGCGTGGCGAGCCGGGCGCCGCTGACCGGGCCGGGCACGAGGATCCGGGGTTCCAAGCCCTCGAACTCGCCGAGCACGTCCGCGTCCAGGGTGGCGTGCCGCCGGGGGTACCCGGTCTCGCTCAGCGGCTGCAGCGCGATCGGCGACGCCTGCTCGGGCACCGGCCAGCCGGTCAGCTGCGCCAGCTCGGCGATGGCCTTGGCCGGGGCGGGCGGGATCTCGAAGATCAGGTGCAGGAGCTTGCGCCGCCAGGTGTCGAGCGCGCCAGCGGTGCGGGCCTTGGCCTCCAGGTAGCCGTCCAGCGCCACCGAGGCCAGCTCGTCCATGAAGCCGAGCATCGCGTCGGCGAGCTGGGACATCACGGCCGAGGACAGTCCACTGCGCCGCCCGACCCGCATGATGCGCCGCCAGGAGACCCGCGCGCCCACCCGGTAGGCGGACTGCAGCGTGTCGAGACTGCGGCCCTCCCGCATCTCGTTCTGCCCCAGCCGGTGGTGTACCTCGTGGGACTGTTCCTTCGACACCGTGGGATCCGCGATCTGGGCCACGAACAGGGTGATCGCGTACTCCACCCCGGCGCGGATCGACTTGCCGTACGGCCCGTCGAGCGGACGGGCGTAGGCCGGGATGGTCGCCCTGATCTCTTCGACGATCTCCGCGGACAAACTGCTCAGCTCGGGCCGCAGGATCTCGGCGAGTTTGCGGGGCAGTGCCGTGAGTGGCCCTGCGGTTGGCGGCGCACCGTGGTCGATCGCGCGCTCCAACGACATCGCAGCTCCCTTGCTCCGCCCAGGACCGACCCGCCCCGTGGGTCCGCCGCCACCCCGCGATCATCGAGGGGTGACACCCGACACATCGGAAAACTAGCCCCGAACGTGTCACCTCCCGCAGAAGAAACCGATTTCTTGTCAACTTTGTGACAAGTTCACACAGCATGACCCGTCAAGGATGACAACTCACCGGCCACCTAGCCGGTGGTTTTCGTACAAATGGACGAGTCGCGCACCCCGGAATCACTACCCGCCCAGCCAGGTCAGCGAGTCCTTCCTGCTCTCCCAGCTGCCGACAGTGGCCGTATTCGTCGCGATGATCATGTTCACCCGCTGGCGTGACGGCAATCCAGACACGGGGTCAGGTGGTTTTGAGCAGGGCCGCGACGGCTTCCAGCACCGGTTCGAGCAGTTTGACGTCGGTGCCGACGCACTCGGTGATCCCGGCGCCGACGACCTCGAACTCCGCCAGGGCGTGCAGGCCCTCGATCAGCTCGTCGAGGGAGAGGCCGTCGGGCTCGGGGTAGTTCAGCCCGGCGTACTCGGCCGGGTCGAGCACGTCGAGGTCGAGGTGCAGGTAGATCCGCTCGGCACCGGACTCGCGCAATGCCGTGGGCACGTTCGCGACGGCGGGTGCGCGCACCACCAGTCCCCGCTCGATCGCGGCGCGCTCGGCGTCGTCGAACGCGCGGGCCCCCGCGAGCACCACGCGGCCACGTTCCAGCGCGGGGCTCGCGGCGAAGTCGGGGTCGCCCTCGCCGAGCAGCGAACGCAGGACCATGCCGTGGAAGGCGCCCGAGGGCGAGGTTTCGGCGGTGTTGAGATCGGGATGCGCGTCGAACCACGCGACGCCGAGCCCTGCGCCGTAACGGAAACGCGCGACGCTGATCGGGATCAACTCGACCCCGCAGTCACCACCGACGGTCAGCACCGGGCCGCCGGGCGCTTCGAGCGCGGCGAGCTGGGCGGCGCGGTTCTCGCCGAGCAGGACCTCCCGGTTCGCGACGCCGCCGACGAGCGCGGAGGTCAGCTGGGTCTGGCGGATGTGGTGCACCGGCTCACCGAAGACGTGCCCGGCCAGCTCGGCGAGTGCGAGACACCCACCGGGCAGCTCGCCCGCCCGCGGGCTCACCGCCCCCTGCCGCTGCGGCACCGCGTTGATCAGCATGAGGATCAAGCCTAGCGGAGTTCACCAGACCCGGGAGGGCGGCAGCTGAAGGTCGCCCTTGGTGCGTTAGACCAGCTGAAGGTCGCCTTTGGTGCGCTCAACGCACTGAAGGCGACCTTCAGCTGCCCACCGTTACTCCAGAACCAGCAGGAGGTCTCCGCCTTCGACCTGCTGGACGGCGTTGATCGCGAGGCGGCCGACCTTGCCACCCGCCGACGCCGTGATCGAGGCCTCCATCTTCATCGCCTCGATCGTCGCGACCGTGGCACCGGACTCGACCTCGTCACCCTCGGCGACCTGCAGCGTGACGACCCCGGCGAACGGCGCCGCGACCTGCTTCGGGTTGCCCTTCTCGGCCTTCTCCGTGGCCGGGATGTCCGAAGCGATGGACCGGTCGCGGATCTGGATAGGCCGCAGCTGGCCGTTCAGCGAGGACATCACCGTGCGCAGGCCGCGCTCGTCGGCCTCGCCGATCGCCTCCAGCTCGATGAGCAGCCGGACGCCCTGTTCGAGGTCGACCGAGTACTCCTCCCCCGGCCGCAGGCCGTAGAAGAAGTCCTTGCTGGGCAGCACACTCGTGTCGCCGTAGGCCTCCCGGTGTGCCTCGAACTCCTTCGTGGGGCCGGGGAACAGCAGCCGGTTGAGCGTGGCGCGGGGCTCGGACGCGAGCGCGTCACGGTCCTCAGTGGACAGTTCCGCGACCGGCTTCGGCTCCGCGCGACCCTCGAGCGCCTTGGTGCGGAACGGCTCCGGCCAGCCGCCCGGCGGGTCGCCGAGCTCGCCGCGCAGGAAGCCGATCACCGAGTCGGGGATGTCGAACTTGTTGGGCTCCGCCTCGAAGTCCTCCGGCGAAACCCCCGCGCCGACCAGATGCAGCGCGAGGTCACCGACCACTTTGGACGAAGGGGTGACCTTGACCAGGTGGCCGAGGATCTTGTCCGCTGCCGCGTACATCGCCTCGATGTCCTCGAACCGGTCGCCGAGCCCGAGCGCGACGGCCTGGGTCCGCAGGTTCGACAGCTGCCCGCCCGGGATCTCGTGGTGATACACGCGCCCGGTCGGCGACGCGAGCCCGGCCTCGAACGGCGCGTAGATCTTCCGCACGCTCTCCCAGTACGGCTCGAGCTCGCCGATCGCGTCCAGGCTGAGCCCGGTCGTGCGGTCCGAGTGGTCCGTCGCGGCCACAATGGACGAAAGCGAAGGCTGCGAAGTCGTGCCCGCCATCGACGACACCGCGCCGTCGACCGCGTCCGCGCCCGCGTTGATCGCGGCGAGGTAGGTGGCCAGCTGGCCACCCGCGGTGTCGTGCGTGTGGATGTGCACCGGCAGGTCGAATTCCTTGCGCAGCGCGGTGACCAGCTTCGCCGCGGCGGGCGCGCGCAGCAGGCCCGCCATGTCCTTGATGGCCAGGATGTGCGCCCCGGCGCCGACGATCTGCTCGGCGAGCTTGAGGTAGTAGTCCAGTGTGTACAGCTTCTCGCCAGGGTCGGACAGGTCCGAGGTGTAGCAGAGCGCCACCTCGGCCACGGCCGTCCCGGTCTCGCGCACGGCCTCGATCGCCGGGCGCATCTGCTCGACGTCGTTGAGCGCGTCGAAGATGCGGAAGATGTCGATGCCGGTCTTCGTCGCTTCCTGCACGAAGACGTTGGTCACCTCGGTCGGATACGGCGTGTAACCGACGGTGTTGCGGCCGCGCAGCAGCATCTGCAGGCAGATGTTCGGGACGGCCTCGCGCAGTTGCGCCAGCCGCTCCCACGGATCCTCCGCGAGGAAGCGCAGCGCGACGTCGTAGGTCGCGCCGCCCCAGCACTCCAGCGACAGCAGCTGCGGGATCGTGCGCGCCACGATCGGCGCGACGGCCAGCAGGTCCCTCGTGCGCACTCGCGTCGCGAGCAGTGACTGGTGCGCGTCACGGAACGTCGTGTCGGTGACGCCGATGTTCGGCGACTCCCGCAGCCAGCGCGCGAAGCCCTCCGGCTTCAGCTCGTCGAGCTTCTGCTTCGACCCGGCGGGCGCTTCGGTGTCCTTCGCCAGCTTCGGCAGCTTCAGGTGCGGATCCAGCGTCCGCGGCCGCTCGCCGTGCGGCTTGTTGACCGTCTGGTCGGCGAGGTACGTCAGCAGGCGCGTGCCGCGGTCCGCCGAGTGACGCGCGGTGAGCAGGTGCGGCCGCTCCTCGATGAAGGACGTCGTGACCCGGCCTTCGCGGAAGTCCGGATCGTCGAGGACCGCCTGCAGGAACGGGATGTTCGTGGAGACGCCCCGGATACGGAACTCGGCGACCGCGCGCCGCGCGCGGCCGACAGCGGTCTTGAAGTCGCGGCCGCGACAGGTGAGCTTGACCAGCAGCGAGTCGAAGTGCGCGCTGATCTCGGTGCCGGAGAACGCCGTGCCGCCGTCGAGCCGGATGCCCGAGCCGCCCGGCGAGCGGTACGCGCTGATCATCCCGGTGTCCGGGCGGAAGCCGTTGGCGGGATCCTCGGTGGTGATCCTCAGCTGCAGCGCGGCACCGCGCAGGTAGATCTTGTCCTGCGAAAGCCCGAGGTCGTCGAGGGTTTCCCCGGCCGCGATCCGCAGCTGGGACTGCACGAGGTCGACGTCGGTGACCTCTTCGGTCACCGTGTGCTCGACCTGGATGCGCGGGTTCATCTCGATGAAGACGTGGTTGCCGTTTTTGTCGAGCAGGAACTCGACGGTGCCGGCGTTGCGGTAGCCGATCTGCCGCGCGAAGCTGACGGCGTCGGCGCAGATCCGGTCCCGCAGCTCGGGATCGAGGTTCGGCGCCGGGGCCAGCTCGACGACCTTCTGGTGCCGCCGCTGCACCGAGCAGTCACGCTCGTAGAGGTGGATGACGTTGCCCGCGCCGTCGGCGAGGATCTGGACTTCGATGTGCCGCGGCTCGACAACGGCCTTCTCGATGAACACCGTCGGGTCGCCGAAGGCCGACTCGGCCTCCCGCGCGGCGGCCTCGATCGACTCGCGCAGCGTCTTCGGGTCCGTGACCCGCCGCATACCGCGCCCGCCACCACCCGCGATCGCCTTGACGAAGACGGGGAAACCCAGCTCCTCGGCAGCCGCGACCAGCGCGTCGACGTCGGAGGACGGCTCGGAGGAACCGAGCACCGGGACCCCGGCCTCGCGCGCGGCCTTCACCGCGCGAGCCTTGTTCCCGGTCATCTCCAGGATGTCCGCGGTCGGGCCGACGAACGTGATCCCGGCCTCTTCACAGGCGCGGGCCAGATCCGGGTTCTCCGACAGGAAGCCGTAGCCCGGGTACACGGCGTCGGCCCCGGCCTTCTTGGCCGCCGCGACGATCTCCTCGACGGACAGATACGCCCGGACCGGGTGACCCGGTTCGCCGATCTCGTAGGCCTCGTCGGCCTTGAGCCGGTGGAGTGAGTTGCGGTCTTCGTGCGGGAACACGGCCACCGTGCCCGCACCGAGTTCGTACCCGGCGCGGAATGCGCGGATGGCGATCTCACCACGGTTGGCGACCAGCACCTTGCGGAACATGCCCGGTCCTTTCCCATCTTCGGATCGGTAGTGAAGGCACGCTACCTGGTTGGTCCCGGTGGGCGGGAGCTGAAGTCCACGTGATGGACGTCATGCCAGCCGGGTGAGGAACGCCTCCCAGGCCGTGACCGGCAGGTCCAGGGCACCGGAATCCCGGTCCTTGGTATCTCGGACGCCGACGGTCGCCGAGATCGCCACCTCAACGCACTCGTCATTGCCACCGCCGCTGTAGCTGCTCTTGAACCAGCGCACCTCAACACAGGCGTCATCGTTGCCGCTGCTGTAGCTGCTCTTGAACCAGCCGCTGTCCCGCATCAGGTGCTCTCCTTCAGCTTCTTCTTCAGGAACGCTCGGGTCTGCGACGGCGACAGGGCCAGGTCCCGCAACTTGGTGAAAGCACGGAGGATCCGCTCAGTGTCCTCAACCTGGTCGAGGTAGACCGAAGGCCCGTAGACCGTCGGAAGAAACCCTATCGGGCGAAGTGCATCACCAAAACGCAGCATCTTCAGTCCACCACTGGATGCCGGACTGTCACGAGCATCGAGCGGCACCACTCGAACGGTCAAGTTCGAGTACATGGGCGAGTTGCCCGCGCATGACCTCCGGGCCGCCGACCTCCGCCACCAAGGCGTCTTCGGTGAACATGACCTCGATGCGCTTGGGCGTCTCCGTCTCGAAGAGCAAGCGCTGCCGCTCCAGCCGGAACGCCACCAGATTGGCTTTGACATTTCCGGTCTCGTCCCACCAGATTCCGTCACCACCCGTCAATACCGCTTCGGCGTACTCGGGAGACTGGATCGGCAGCGGGTAGACGCCCTTCTGGTAGTCCCAGATGTCCTTCGCGATGGCTTCCAGCCAGGCCAGGCGCCGGTACGAACCGGGCGCGAGGTCCATGTACGGGCTGCTCGTCGCGCGCTTCCGCGCCTCGATCCCGAGCGTTAGGACCTCCGAGCGCGTCGGCTCTTTCGCGCCGAGGAAGTCCACCAGCGCCCCGAGTTCCTCGGTGGACAGCGTCGCGGTGCCGTCGAGCACCTTGACCAGCCGGGGCCGGTCCTTGCCGACCGCCTTCGCCGCCGCGTCGATCGACACCCCGGCGTCGGACCGAAGCTGCTTCAGCGCTTCGCCGAGCAACACTCGCGGGATCGTCTGCACTCCGATGGCCACAGCGTTCTCCTTCCGACACCACCCGATCGGGGCCTGCCCTGCGGACACAAGAGTCCCTAACATGAGGACACAGTGTTGATAACACACCGGTGTTCTCAACAGGTCAAACAAGGACAGCCTAGAGCAGCGGGCTGACTACACCGTGCAACACCCGGGAGGAATCATGGACACCGTGACCGTCAAGGCCTGGGCGGACTTCACCGAGGACTGCCCGATCAAATACAGCGTCCGCCCCGACGAGATCGAACTGTCCATCGGCGGCGGGCTCGGCCTGGACCTGTTCACCAACGAGGCGGGCGCGGTCGCGCTGATCGAAGCCTGCACCGAGGCGCTCGCCGACCTCCGCGCCAGGAGCGACGAGTGAACACTCGCGAACAGAAACGCGCAACCCCTGCCCGGTTGCGCGTTTCACCAGCTCAGGGCGCAGGCGTCGGAACCGGGGGCGGCGTGCAGGCGGAGCAGAGCAGCCGGTTCGCCGTGCCCTCGCGCACGCCGGTCAACGCCCCGGTCGAAGCGCCGTCGACCAGGGCTTTCGTCACCTGGGCAGGCGTCTCCCGCGGGTGCAGCGAGCGGTACAGCGCCGCCACCCCGGCGACGTGCGCGGCGGCGAGCGAAGTGCCGGACAGCACCCCGGCGCCCGAGCCGCCCATCAGCAGCGACGGGATCTCGACGCCGGGCGCGTAGAGATCGACCGCCGCGCCGAAGTTCGAACTCGGGGCGACCTTGTCCTGCACGTCAGTGGCGCCGACGGTGAGCACCTCGGCGACCCGGCCCGGCGAGAAACCACCCGCGTCGGCGGTCTCGCCACCGGCCGGGACGGCCACCGGCATCACCCCGGCGAGCGCGCGCACGGCGGTGTCGAGCTTGTCGTTCGGCACGCCGCCGATCCCGAGCACGGCCACCGCGGGCTGGTGCGCGTTGTGGGTCACCCAGTCGATCCCGGCGATGATGTTCTCGGTCGCGCCGCCACCGTCCTTGTCGAGCACCCGGACGGGGAACAGCTGCGCCGCCTTCGCCACCCCGTAGGCCTTGCCGCCGATGATCCCGGCGAGCCGCGTCCCGTGGCCGTTGAGGTCCGCGGTGTCCTTGCCGCCCAGGAAGTCCTTACCGGCCTGGACTCGGTTTTCGAGGTCCGGATGCTTGGCGTCGACGCCGCTGTCGATCACGTACACGGTGACGTCGGCCGCGTCGGTGTCGTAGTGGTAGGCCTGGTCGAGGCCCTTGGCCTGGTCGATCCGGTCAAGCGCCCAGTTGGGCGGGTTCTGCTGGATCCTGGTCGCCGCCTGCGCGGGGACCGCGGCCGCCAGCAGTAACGCCATGGAAAGTCCCGCCGCGCCCAGCCGCCACTTCGCTCGATTGCTCATACCTTGCGTGGTACCCCGGGGGCCGGGCGGCGACAACTCAGCGGTGTCCCCCGATCGGTTGATCTTCGTTCCGGTACTTACGAGGTGTGCGGACGGCGGGCCGGACGTGCCCGGACTCGTACGCCAGCGAGATCAGCTTCACCCTGTCCCGCGCGTCCATTTTGGACAGGATGTGGCCGACGTGGGTCTTGACCGTGGCGATGCCGATCACCAGCCGCGCGGCGATCTCGTCATTGGACAGACCGGCCACGACCAGGTCGAGCACCTCGCGTTCGCGCGCGGTGAGCAGGCCGACCGGCAGCCCCGGCGTGCGGACCGTGACGGTGTCCGCGAGCTCGGCGATGAGACGGCGGGTGACCCCGGGCGCCAGCATCGCGTCACCACGGGCGACGGCGCGCACGGCGTCGACGAGCTCCCGCGGGTCGATGTCCTTGCACAGGAGCCCGCTCGCTCCCGCCCGCAGCGCGCGGAAGGCGTCCTCGTCGCGCTCGGAATTAGTCAGGATGAGGACCCGCGTGCGAGCTCCCCTTTCCGCGACGATGCGGGCGGTGACCTCAATCCCGATCCCGGCATCGGCGAGTACGACGTCCGGCAGATGACGCCTGGCGAGCCGCACGGCTTCGTCGCCCGCACCGGCCTCGGCCACGACCTCGATGTCCGGCTCGGTGAGCAGCGCGCGCAGGCCGATGCGCACGAACTCCTGGTCGTCGGCGATGAGCACCCTGATAGGCATGCTTCGAAGCTAGAACGCCGGATGGGCGAAAACACTGCGGTTAACCCCACCATTCACTGTGGTGATCCGGACACGTTCGCGCTCACGGTCGTCTCCGGCCCTGGCATACTGGGCGCACTAATGCAACCGGAGTAGCACTTGGCAACCGAAAAGTCCGGCACGCAGCGCCCCGGCGGCCGCACGGAACGCACCCGCCAAGCGGTCCTGCTGGCCACGCTCGAACTCCTCGCCGAACGCGGTTTCCTCAGCCTCACCGTGGACGCGGTCGCCGAGCGATCGGGCGTGCACAAGACCACGGTGTACCGCCGGTGGAAATCACCGGACGGCTTGGTCGCCGCCGCGCTGGACCTGGGTTCGGAGGACGACTGGGCCGCACCGGACACGGGTTCCCTGGAGAACGACCTGTACGGACTCGCCGAGGAACTGGTGCGCTACTTCACCGAACCAGACCTGCGAGAGCTGCCGACGGCGTCCATCCTCGCGGCGTTCCACTCGGACCAGGCGGCCGCCGCCCTGCGCGGATTCTACGAAAACCGCCACGCCCGCTGCACGGAGATCGTCCGGCGGGCCATCGACCGCGGCGAAGCCCCCACCGGCACCGACGCCGCCGAAGTGATCCGATCCGCCTGCGCCCCGATCTTCTACCGCCTGTTCATCTCCCGCGAACCCGTGGACCTGAAGGCCGCCCGCCTGGCCGCCCGCGCGGCGACCCTCGCCGCCCGCGCCGGAGCCTTCACCCGCTGACCCGCCCACCCTCGGCAGATGCCCCTGAAGGCCACCAACACGGCGTAAAACGCCGTGATGGTGGCCTTCAGGGGCAGTCAACGCTGTTCTTGGTAGCCCTCGAATCGGGAGGTCAGGGTGCCTGAGCCGCCGGTCAGGCCGGGCAGGCGTCGCTCGAATTCCCGTTGCCGCGCCACCGGAATCACCGCGTCCACCGAACAGGATCCGCCGCGCACCACGGGTTCCTCCGGGAGACCGGCACATCCGGCGAGCGCGAGCAGCACGGACTTCAGTGCCGCGATCGGCAGTTCGAGCTCCACATGGTTCAGCGGCTCACAGACTGTCGTGCCCGCTTCCTTCAGCGCCGCCAGGCACACCAGGGCCGTCACGGCGCGGAAATCGCCTGCCGTGCTGATCGGGCTCGCGTAGCCGGTGTGGGTCAGGGTCACCGCGCAGTCGACGACCTGCCAGCCGTGCAGGCCTTGGCGCAGGGTCGCGTGGACCGTTTCCTCGATCGCCGTCACGAACGACGGCGGCAGCGAGCCGCGTTCGGCCTCCAGCAGGAACCGTGTCCCGCTTCCCGGTGGGCCGGGTTCCAGTCGCAGGCCGACGGTGGCGTAGAGATTCGGCGGACCGTCCTTTCCGAACTCTTCCACCGCGGAGCCCGTGCCTCGCGGCTTCTCGATGCAGACGACCCGTGAGGGCGAGAAGTCCGCCTCGACGCCGAACTCCGCGTCGAGGCGGGCGGCGATCACCTCCCGCTGGACCTCGCCGTACAGAGATACCGTGAGGCCGCCGCCGGGCGCGCCGCGGCGGACGTCGATCCATGGGTCCTGCTCGGCGAGTTCGCCAAGCGCGGTGAACAAGGCCGCCGCACGGGCGGGATCGCGGGCCGTCACCACGGTTTCCAGGGTGGGCGGGCGGAACGGCGGGGCCGTGGGCGGCGTGGCCGTCGAGCCGATGCGGTCACCGACGCGGATGCCGCGCAGGCCGGTCACCTTGGCGATACCGCCTGCCGGGACGCGGCCGGGACGGCCGTCCACGCCGACGACCGCGGTGGCCTTGCGCGGTTCGGCGGTGATCGCGCCCGTGCGCTCGCGGCGCGAGAACGTGACGGTGTCGCGGGCGGCCAGCGTGCCGGAGAACAGGCGGATCATGGCGGACTTCGCGCCCGCCGGGTCACGTTCGATCGCGAACACGGTGCCGTCGAGGGCTGCGCGATCGGCGCCCGCCGCGGACGGCAGGAACTCGGTGATCCCGCCGCGTAGCGCTTCGATTCCGCTGCCGGTGATGGCCGAGCCGAAGAACACCGGGTGCACGAACGCGGCACGGGACTGCGCAGCCAGCGCGGCGCGCAGACGGGGGTGGTCGAGCGTGCCAGGAGCGTACAAATAGGACTCCAGGAGCGCGTCGTCCCGGTCCGACAACAGTTCGGCGAGTTCCTCGGCGAACGCGGGATCCCACGGCCGCGGAGCCGCCGCGGCCTCGGGCGTGCCGAGACCGGACAGGGAGTTCATCGCGATCGCCGACGGGGTGAGGGTGCGGCGGATGTCGGCCAGCAGGTCCGCGCCGCGCGCGCCGGGGCGGTCGATCTTGTTGACGAAGACAACGGTCGGCATGGCCATCGCGGTCAGGGTCCGCATCAGGACGCGCGTCTGGGCCTGCACGCCTTCGACGGCCGACACGACCAGCACCGCGCCGTCGAGCACGCCGAGGGCGCGGGCGACCTCGGCGATGAAGTCGGCGTGGCCGGGGGTGTCGATCAGCTGGATCCGGTGTTCGCCTGCGGTGAAGGTCGCCACCGAAGAGCGGATGGTGATGCCACGGGCGCGTTCCAGCTCCATGGCGTCGGTCTGGGTGCTGCCGTCGTCGACGGCGCCCATCGTGGCTATCGCACCGGCGTCGAACAGCAGCCGCTCGGTGAGGCTGGTCTTACCGGCGTCGACGTGGGCGAGAATTCCGAGGTTGAGCATGGGCAACAGAGATGTCCTCACGTACGAGTGTCCGACAGTCGCTGGGGCCTGTCGAAACTCGGCGCATGTACTTCTCCCTCGGGTCGGACATCCTGGTGCCGTCAGGACGTTAGCAACCGGCCCCGCCCACCGCAGCCGAATTACGCGCGGACAGCGGCAGCCGGTACCGGACCTCTGGCAGGAGGACATCGCCGCCCGGCAACGCGTCGGTTTTGGCCGCCCCGTCGGCCGACCAGCCCGCGCGCTCGTAGAACCCGCGCGCCCGCTCGTTGCTGTCGAGCACCCACAGCGTCACCACGCGGAAACCGTCCTGCGCCAGCTCGCCGAGTGCGTGGTCGTGCAGTGTCCGGCCCAGCCCGAGTCCCCACAGCTCGGGGCGGAGATAAATCGACAACAGCTCGCCGACCTCGGGGTCCGCGTCGTCGTCGCGGCTCGGGCCGATGGCCGCGAACCCGCTGAGCGCGCCGTCGCCGGACAGCAAGAGAATGCGGCCAGGGCGGTCGGGATTGCCGATCGCGCGCTCCCATCCCCGCGTCCGCGCTTCGACGGACAGCGTGTCGAGGTAGTCAGCGGGCAGCAGGCCCGCGTACGCGGCTTGCCAGGACCGGACGTGGATCTCCGCGATCGCGGCGGCATCGGACAGATTCGCGGCGCGGACTTGTTGCTGCGACACAGCTCCACTAACTCTTTTCGAGGTACTCCGCGCGGTCCACGTCGACGACGTCGGCGATCATGTGGGCCAGCCCCAGGAAACCGCCCAGCGCGGGGTCCTTGCCGACGATCTCCTGCGCGCGGTCCCGCGCCTCGGCGATGACCTCCTCGTCACGCAGCAGCGAAAGCAGCTTGAGCGTGGAACGCTTGCCGGACTGGGCCGCTCCCAGGATGTCGCCCTCTCGCCGTAGTTCGAGGTCCAATCGCGACAGTTCGAAACCGTCCGTTGTGGACTCGACGGCGGCGAGGCGCTCACGGGTGTTCGTTCCGTCGAGGGTCTCGGTGACCAGCAGGCACAAGCCCGGCACGCTCCCCCGGCCGACTCGGCCGCGCAGCTGGTGCAGCTGGCTGACGCCGAAGCGGTCGGCGTCCATGATCACCATCGCGGTCGCGTTCGGGACGTTGACGCCGACCTCGATCACCGTGGTCGCGACCAGCACGTCGAGCTTGCCCGCGGTGAACTCCCGCATCACGAAGTCCTTGTCGTCACTGGGCATCCGGCCGTGGAGCACGCCGATCTTCAGCCCGGACAGCGGTCCGTGTTCCAGCTCGGGCGCGAGGTCCAGCACCGCGATGGCGGGCCGTTTGTCGCTCTTGTCCGACGGCGGCTCGTCGCCGATCCGCGGGCACACGATGTACGCCTGGTGCCCCTTGCCGACCTCTTCGGTGACGCGCTGCCAGACCCGGTCCATCCAGGCGGGCTTCTCCGCCACCGGCACGACCGTGGTCTTGATCGGCGACCGGCCGACCGGCATCTCCCGCAGCGACGAGATCTCCAGGTCGCCGTACACCGTCATGGCGACGGTGCGCGGGATGGGCGTGGCCGTCATGACGAGCACGTGCGGGCTCGTCATGTCCGCGCCCCGCGAACGCAACGCGTCCCGCTGCTCGACGCCGAACCGGTGCTGCTCGTCGACCACCACGAAACCGAGATCGGCGAACTGGACGGTGTCCTGGATCAGCGCGTGCGTGCCGACCACGATGCCCGCCTCGCCGCTGATGGTCTCCAGCAGTGCCTTCTTGCGTTCCTTGGCGCCCATCGACCCGGTCAGCAGAGTGACCCTGGTGGCGTTCTCGGCGCCGCCGAGCTGGCCGCCGCCGGCGAGGTCGCCGAGCATCTCGGTCAGTGAACGGGCGTGCTGCGAGGCCAGGACCTCGGTCGGCGCGAGCAGCGCCGCCTGCCTGCCGGAGTCGACGACCTGCAACATCGCGCGCAGCGCCACGATCGTCTTACCGCTGCCGACCTCGCCCTGCAGCAGCCGGTTCATCGGGTGCTCGGTCGCCAGGTCCGCCGCGACCTCCTCGCCGATCGTCAGCTGGCCCGCGGTGAGTTCGAACGGCAGCCGCTGGTCGAACGCGTCGAAGATGCCGCCCTTGGTGTGCGGATTCGCCTTGGCCGGCCGCGAAACGGCCGAATGCCGCCGCTGCGCGAAGATCAGCTGGATGGCCATCGCCTCGTCCCACTTGAGCCGCTTTCGCGCGTTCTCGAGTGCGGGCCAGCCGTCCGGGCGGTGGATCCCGCGCAGAGCGGCCTCCAGCTCGGGGAGCCCGTAGCGGGCGAGCAGCTCCAGCGGCATCGGGTCCTCGTCGACCTCGAAGACGTCGAGGACCTGCCGGATGCACTTGGCGATCGCCCAGGTCGGCATGCCCTGCGCGGCCGGGTAGACCGGGATGATCTCGGCGAGGAAGTTGTCCATCGCCGCGGCCTCGGCGTCGGGCTCCAGCAGCTCGTACTCGGGGTTCTGCAGCTGCAGGGTGTCGCGGAACGCGGTCACCTTGCCCGCGAACAGCCCGGTCTTGCCGGGGGTGAGCTCCGCCTCGCGCCAGGCCTGGTTGAAGAACGCGCACGACAGCTTTCGCTTGCCGTCGGTGATCACCATGTTCAAAATGGTGCCGTTGCGGGACTTCATCCGGTTCTTGCTGATCCGCTCGATGCGCGCCATCACCGTGGCGTGCTCGCCGAGCTCCAGCCCGGCGATGTCGGTCAGCTGGCCGCGCTCGGCGTAGCGGCGCGGGTAGTGGCGCAGCAAGTCACTGACGGTCTGGATGTCGAGCGACTCGGCGAGTGCCTTGGCCGTCTTCGCGCCCAGCAGCAACGGCAGCTTTTCGCGCAGCCCGGCCATAGTCGTTACTCAACCCCCATCAAGAGCACAGCGTCGGTCTGCCCGCTGGCGTAACTGGTCAACTCCACCTCGGGATGCTCGAGCCGCAGCTGCTCGGCGAGCTCACCGGCCACGCCCGCCGGGGCGTCCGCTCCGGTCAGCACCGTCACCAGCTCACCTCCGAGCGCGAGCATCCTGTTCAGCACGTTCATCGCCGCCGCGACCAGATTCGTCTCCGACGCGGGCGCGGGCTCGATGAGCACGACCTCGCCGTCGATCAGGCCGATCACGTCACCGGACTGGGCCCGGCCCACCCAGGTTAGCGATTCCTCCCGCGCGACCAGCAGCTCGCCACGCCTGGTCGCCGCCGCGGCCTCGGCCATCGCCACGACGTCGTCGTTCGTGCGGCGGTCCGGGTCGTGCACGGCCAGTGCGGCGAGTACCTGGACGGGTGACACGCAGGGGATGACGACGACGTCGCGGTCACCGGCCATCGCGTGCCCGGCCGCGGCGTCGGCGGCGGCGGTCAGGCCCGCGCCGCCGGGCAGGACCGTCACGTGATGTCCGGCGGCCTCGGTGATCAGCCCGAGCATCTCCTCGACGCTCGGCGCTGTCCCCGGCGGGACGGCGAGCACCGCGACACCCTCCGCCCGCAGCAGCTCGGCGAGCGCGCCGCCGTGCACGACCGCGACCACGGTCCGGTCGATCCCGCCGCCCGGCTCGATCGGCGTGGGCGTGATCAGCGGCTCCACCCGGATCCGGTGCGGCCTGCCCCGTTCGATCCCGGCCTCGATGGCGCCACCGATGTCCGCGCAGTGCACGTGGACGGCGTGGCTGCCGTTGCCGTCACCCGCGACGGTGACGCTGTCGCCGAGCCCGCTCAGCGCCTTGCGCAGCGCGGGCAGCCCGGCCTCGTCGACGCCGTCGAGCAGGTACATGACCTCCCAGGCGTAGGGCGAGGGCTCGGGCCAGACCTCCTCGACCACGGCGTCGAGCGCGTGCTCCGGCTCGGTCGTGGTGCCCGAGATCACCCCGGCGAGCGCGTCGAGCACCGCGACCAGGCCGCGGCCGCCCGCGTCGACGACCCCGGCCTTGGCCAGCACGGGCAGCTGTTTCGGGGTCTCTTCCAGCGCGACGGCGGAGGCCGCGGCCGCGGTTTCGGCGACCTCGGCCAGCGAGCGGGTGTCCGAGCGCACAGCCGCCGAGACGGCGTGCAGCACGGTGAGCATGGTCCCGGCGACCGGCCTGCTGACCGCGCCGGTGGCGACCTCGTCGGCGTGGCACAGCGCGGCCGCGAGGCCGGGGCCGTCCAGCTCACCGCCACGGGCGGCCGACTCGGCGAAACCGCGGACGACCTGGGAGATGATGACCCCGGAATTGCCCTTGGCCGACGCCACCGCGCCCTGCGCGAGCACCGCCAGCGCCTCCGCGGGGCTCCCTGGCGTGGCCAGGTCGAGCGCGTCGCGGGCGCCGGTGAGGGTGAAAAGCAGATTCGAGCCGGTGTCGGAGTCCGCGACGGGGTACACGTTGATGCCGTTGATCGCTGGGCGCAGCACCGCCAAGCTGTGCACACAGGCCGCCGACCAGGCCGACACCGCCGTCACGTCGAGCACCCGCACCCGTAACCTCCTAGCTGGTCATGGCGAGGGTAACGACCCCGTGCGAGACCCCGTCGGGCCGCTGGTTACTATGGTCGAGTTGCCCAGTGCATCTGGGCGCCTTTCTTCGTCCCAAGATCTAAAGGAGTTCGACGTGGCTGCCGTGTGCGACGTCTGTGCCAAGGGACCTGGCTTCGGTAAGTCGGTTTCGCACTCCCACCGACGTACCAATCGCCGGTGGAACCCGAACATCCAGACCGTTCACGCGAAGATCGGCCTGTCTCAGCGCAAGCGCATGAACGTGTGCACCTCGTGCATCAAGGCCGGCAAGGTTGTCCGCGGCTGACGTTCCGAAGTTCAGGTGGCGGGTGCTCCTCCGGGAGCACCCGCCATTTTTATGCGCGCGTTTTAACTGTCCCTGAAGGCCACCATGACGGCGTTTAACGCCGTCATGGTGGCCTTCAGGGACTTCTACGGAAGCTTCCACTCGACGGGCTGGGCGCCCTGGTCGGTGAGGAGCTGGTTCGCCCGGCTGAACGGCTTCGAGCCGAAGAAGCCGTTGCGCGCCGAGAGCGGGCTCGGGTGGGCGGACTCGATGCACGGGATCTTGCCCAGCATCGGCCGCAGGTTGCGGGCGTTGCGGCCCCACAGGATCGCCACCATCGGCTCGTCACGCGCGGCGAGGGCCTTGATCGCCTGCTCGGTGACGTCTTCCCAGCCCTTGCCCTGGTGCGAGTTCGACTTGCCGGGCTGCACGGTCAGCGACCTGTTGAGCAGCAAGACGCCCTGGTCCGCCCACGGCGTCAGGTCGCCGTTGGCCGGCAAGGGGTGGCCGAGGTCCTCGGCGTACTCCTTGTAGATGTTGACCAGGCTCTTCGGGATCGGCCGGACCTCCGGCGCCACCGAAAAGCTCAGCCCGACGGCGTGCCCCGGCGTCGGATACGGGTCCTGGCCGACGATCAGCACCCGGACCTCGTGGAACGGCTGCTGGAACGCCCGCAGCACGTGCTTGCCCGCGGGCAGATAGGTGCGGCCCGCGGCGATCTCCGCGCGGAGGAACTCCCCCATCGCGGCCACCTGCGGCGCCACCGGTTCGAGGGCCTCGGCCCAGCCTGCTTCGACGGTCTCCTGCAGCGGTCGTCCAGTCACGGCGAGCAAGCTTATCGGGTCAGCCCAGCCGCCTGAGTTCGGTACGGAACCGGGCCGCCCGCCGCACGTAGCTGTCGACCACGAGCTGGATCTTGTCCGGCCCGAACGACGTGTTTTCCCTGGTCTTGGCCGGGACGCCCAGTGCGATGTACCCGGCGAGGACGTGCGAGCCGTAGGAAAGGACCGCACCGGCGCCGACCATGCCGCCGTCCTCGACGACGGTGCCGTTCAGCACCACCGAGCCCGACGCGATGAGGCAGCCGGTGCCGATCACCGCCCCCTCGATGTGCACCGAGTGCCCGACCGCCGAGTTCGGCCCCAGCACCGTCGGGTGACGCTCGGTGCAGTGCACGACGCAGCCGTCCTGGACGTTGGACCGCTCGCCGAGCTCGATGTAACCGTGGTCGCCCCGCAGGACCGTCTGCGGCCACACGGACGCGTGCGCGGCTATGCGGACGTCGCCGATCACCGTGGCGTCGGGATGCACGTAAGCGTCGGGATGGATGCTCGGTTCGAGATCACCCAGCGCGTAGATCGGCATTTCGCCTCCAGTACCGCGGTTTCACGTCCGATGCGATTGGATCACAGCCATCATCCAGCAGACGCAGACCCACCGCGGCGGCACGCTCGCGCTCGTACTGGCCGTGCTCGCCGTCCTCCTGAGCTGGTCGCCGCCCGTGCACGCGGTGTCCAACGGGCTGGCCAGGACGCCGCCGATGGGCTGGAACAGCTGGAACCAGGTGCGCTGCTACGACCTCACCGAACAGGTGGTCCGCGACGCCGCCGACGCGCTGGCGAGCACCGGGATGCGTGAAGCGGGCTACCACTATGTGGTGATCGACGACTGCTGGCAGGCGCCGACCCGGGCCGCCGACGGCTCGCTGCGGCCGGATCCGGTGCGGTTCCCCGGCGGGATCGCGGCGCTCGCCGAGTACGTCCACGATCGGGGGCTGCTGTTCGGGATCTACGCGGTGCCCGGCAGCCGGACCTGCGCGATGGCCAACGACGGCTACCCGGCGACCGGCATCGGCTCGCTCGGGCACGAGCGCCAGGACGCCGGCACCTTCGAGGACTGGGACGTCGACTACCTGAAGTACGACTGGTGCAACGCCGACACCGTCGACGGCCTCCAGCCGCAGGCCGCGTTCGCCAAGATGCGCGACGAGCTGGCCCGGCTCGACCGGCCGATCATGTACGCGATCTCCGAGTACGGCCTCTCGCGGCCGTGGACCTGGGCCCGGCCGGTGGCGAACCTGTGGCGCACCACCTTCGACCTGCAGCCGGAGTGGACCTCGGTGCGCGGCGTGATCGACCAGCAGGCGGCGGTGGCGGAGTCGTCCGGCCTGCCCGGCGGCTGGAACGACCCGGACATGCTGCAGATCGGCAACGGCACGCTGACCGACGCCGAGAACAGGGCGCACTTCAGCATGTGGGCCATCCTCAACGCTCCGCTGTTCGCCGGGACGGACCCCGCGAAGCTCGGCGCGGGCGATCTGGAGACGTTGACGAACACCGAGGCGATCGCCGTCGACCGGGACTTCGCGGTGGCGCAGGGGCGGCGGCTGGCCGTGTCGGGCGCGGGCGAGGTGTGGGGGAAACCCTTGTCGGACGGCGGTTTCGCGCTCGTCCTGCTCAACACGGGCAACACCCTGACGTCGATCTCGGCCTCGATCCCCGGCATCTGGGCGGTGCGCGATCTGTGGCTGCACAAGGACGTCGGCACCGCTGACGGGACAGTCTCGGCGACCGTCGCCCCACACTCGGCGACGATGCTCCGCCTCACGGACCGCTAAAGGTCCTTGGCGAAGCAGACGCTTTCGGGCTCGTTCTTGTACAGGCCGAAGGAAACGATCCGCCGGAAGCCCGCGGACGCGTAGAGCCCGAGCGCCTCGGGCTGTTCGGTGCCGGACTCCAGGACCACGCGCGTCCGCCCCGCGGCCGCCGCCGTGCGCTCCAGCTCGGCGAGGACCGCGCGCGCCAGACCCCGGCCCCGCGCGGACGTCACGACGTACATCCGCTTCAGTTCGGCGTCGCCTTGGCGGAAGTCCGGCGCCGGGCCGTCGTGCGCGCGCCACCCGCCGGACGCCACCGGGACGTCGTCGAGGTACGCCACCAGGAACAGTCCCAGCGGCGGGACGAACTGGGCGGGGTCCATCGGCGTCGCGTCTTCCTCGCCGTACCGGATCACGTACTCGAGCTGCACTTCGGCCATCAGTTTGGCCGCGTCGGGGTGGTCGTAGGCCACTACGCGGATGTCCATGCGCCGCAGATTAGCGCCAGTGCTCCCAACCGCTCTCCTGGTTATAGGGCTTGCCGTCGACGGTCACCCCGGAATCCGGCATGGTGACCGCGCCGATCCTGACCCAGCCGGGGGGCAGCTCCTCGAACGACGGGAAGGTGGCCGCGAGCGCGTGGTCCTCGCCGCCGGTCAGCACCCATCGCAGCGGATCCACGCCGAGCGCCGAGCCGACCTCGACCAGCCGGGACGAGATCTCGAGCTGGTCCGTGCGGACGTCGATGCCGACCTTCGACGCGGTCGCGACGTGCCTGAGGTCCGCGAGCAGGCCGTCGGAGATGTCGATCATGGCGGTGGCCCCGGCGTCGGCGGCCTGCGGCCCGGCCTCGTACGGCGGTTCGGGGCAGCGCTGCGCGCTGACCACGCCGACCGGCGACCGGAAACCGCGGCCGAGCACCGCGAGACCCGCCGCGGCCCAGCCGAGCTTCCCGCACACCGCGAGGACGTCCCCGGGCCGGGCACCCGAGCGGGTGACCGGTTCGCGCCCGCCGAGCTCACCCAGCGCGGTGATGCTCACCACCAGCTGGTCGGCGCGGACCATGTCGCCGCCGACGATGCCGACGCCCGCGCGGTCCGCTTCGGCCCACATGCCCGCCGTGAGCTCGGTGATGAGCGAGGTCTGCGTGTCGGAGGGGCACGCCAGGCCGACGAGCACCGCCGTCGGCCTGGCGCCCATGGCCGCGATGTCGGACAGGTTGACCGCGATCGCCTTGCGGCCGACCTGCTCCGCGCTGGACCAGTCGAGCCGGAAATGCACGCCCTGCACCAGCACATCGGTGGTGGCGACCACCCGGCCGTCCGGCGCCGCGACCACCGCCGCGTCGTCGCCGGGGCCGAGCAGCGTCGTCTCCGGCTGCTTGCGGCCGGCGGTCACCGCCGCGATCAGTCCGAACTCGCCGGTACCGGCGACCGTGCCGTCATTCGGTGACACCCGTCACCTCCGTTCCCCTGGTAACTCAACATGTCGATCACCGATAGTCGGATGCCCTATGTTTTTCCCAGGGCTGCAGATACGTTGCTCAGGACTTTCCTACCTTGATCCGCTCGATCCAGCCGAAGGGGCGCGCCGTGGTCCACGCATACATCCTCATTCAGACCGAGGTCGGCAAGGCGGCCGCAGTCGCCACCGAGATCTCCGCCATCACCGGCGTGACCAGTTCGGAGGATGTCACCGGTCCCTACGACGTGATCGTGCACGCCGCCGCGGAGACCGTCGACCAGCTCGGCCAGCTCGTGGTCGCGAAGGTCCAGAACGTGGAGGGCATCACTCGCACGCTGACCTGCCCGGTCGTGAATCTCTGAGCCATGCTGTAGTTCCGGGGTGGCAAAAACCGAAACCGGCGCCCCGCCCAGGGTGGTGCTCGTGGTCGCCGCCGTGCTGGCGGTCGCCTTGGCCGTCGGCGTGGCCGTCTTCGGGCTGACGCACCGCACCGGGGACGAGGCTCCCCAGGCCGGTGGGCCGCTGCCCCTGGTCTCCGTGCCCGCGCCGCAGTCCGGCGCACCGGCCTGCACCACCCTGGTCGGCGCCGCACCGGCCGAGCTCACCTCGGCCGGTGCGAAGCTCAAGCGCCGCGAGCTGGCCTCCCCGGCGCCCCCGGCCACCCTGGCCTGGGGCGACGAGAACCCGATCGTCCTGAGGTGCGGGCTGGACAAGCCGCCGGAGCTGACACCGACGGCGTCACTGCGCCTGATCAACAAAGTGCAGTGGCTGCAGGTCGAGGGCGAAGGCGCGGCCACCTGGTACGTGGTCGACCGCGAGGTCTACGCCGCCCTGACCGTGCCGGACACCGCGGGCACGGGCCCGCTGCAGGAGATCTCCGACGCCGTGGCGACAAAGCTGCCCCCGAAACCACTCAGGTTCTAACGCCGCCACGCGTGTCTGCGATGCCGCCACGCGTGTCTGGAATGCCGTCACGCGTGACGGCACTCTGATCACGCGTGGCGGCATTCTGATCACGCGTGGGCACTGTTCAGGACCGGGCAGAATCGGCGATCTGCTCGAGGGACTCGCCGGTCGTGCGGGGGCCGAGTAGGGCGATGTCCAGCACGAGGAGCACCATCGCGGCGGCGACCACGGCGAACATCGCGCCCGCGCCCGCGTCGGTGAGCACCGGGATCAGGATGAACGGCATCGCCGCGGTGGCCAGCCGCGAAAGTGAGTACGCCGAACCGGCGGCGGTCGCGCGCAGCGAAGTCGGGAACAGCTCGCCCTGGTAGGTGTGGAACGCGTTGGAGAACACGTTGCTGACGGCGGTGTAGCAGAACCCGAGGACCGCGATCAGCACCTCGGAGGTCGCGAAACCGAAGCCCAGCCCGAACGCGGCCATGCCCAGCGCGCTGCCGACGATCAGCCACTTCCGCTCGACCCGTTCGATGATCGGGATCGACAACGCCGAGCCGATCGGGTAACCGAGGAAGGTGAGCGCGCTGAACGTCAGCGAGGTGACCAGCCCGAAACCCTTGGCCGCCAGCACGATCGGCACCAGCGAGCCGAAGCCGTAGTACCCGAACGCCTGCAGGAGCTGGAAGAGGTGGAGCATCACCGCGCGCCGCCGCCAGGGTGGCCGCAGCAGCGCGGACGCCTTCTCCTGCTCGGGCTCCGGCGGCAGGGGGACGGGTTCGGCGAGCGGCCCCGGCGCGGCGGCCTCGAGCCTTCGCACCACGCGGTCGGCCTCGGCGTGACGGCCCTTCGCGGCCAGCCAGCGTGGTGACTCCGGCAGGCCGAACCGCAGCAGCCACACGATTCCCGCGCCGAGCGCGCCGACGACGAACAGCCAGCGCCAGCCGTCCACGCCGAGCGGGCTGTGGCCGACCAGCGCCCTGGCCAGGAAACCCGCCGCGGGCACCCCGCAGAAGCCGATCGTGTAGGCCCAGGCGATCGCCCGGCCGCGGGCCTTGGCTGGCAACAGGTCCGAGAGGTAGGCGTCGGCCAGCGGCAGTTCCGCGCCGATCCCGATGCCCGCCACGAACCGGCAGACGACCAGCATCCCGACATTCGGGCTGAACGCGCCGAGCAGGGTGAAGGCCGAGTACAGGCCCAGCGTCAGCAGGAAAGCGCGGCGGCGGCCGATCCGGTCGGCCAGCCTGCCCAGCGTCAGCGCGCCGACGAAGGCGCCGACGAACGCCGAGGCGAGCAGCAGCTTGAGCTCGCCGCCGGAGACGTGGAACTCCTTGGTGAGCACGGTGCTGACGGTGCTCGCGAGGAAGAGGTCGTACAGGTCGAAGAACGTCGCGACGCCCACCACGGCGATGAAGTACCGATGCAGCCTGGTCACCGGGAGCCGATCCAACCGCGCGGCCACACTCACCGGACCGTCAACCACCCCGCACCACCCGTCCTCCCGCGCTCCACTTGATCACCCGCACGCTCAGCCCGCAACTCGTCGACGAGTCGTGGTGTCTCACGCGCGAGAGACCACGACCTGTCGACGAGTTGCGGGTGGGAAAGGGGTCAGCGCAGGCCGGTGCCCCGGGCGATCGCGGTGTCGATGAGGGTGGAGAGCAGGGCCGGGTAGTCGACGCCGGTCACCTCCCACATCTTGGGGTAGGCGGACTTCGTGGTGAAGCCGGGCATGGTGTTGACCTCGTTGATGGTGAGCTCGCCGTCCTCGCCGACGAAGAAGTCGACGCGCGCGAGCCCCTGGCAGTCCAGCGCGCGGAAGGCGGCGACGGCGGCGGCGCGGACGCGCTCGGTCAGCTCGTCCTCCAGCTTCGCCGGGATGTCCAGTTCGGCGTCCTCGCCGAGATACTTGGTCTCGAAGTCGTACCAGGCGTCCGCGCCTTCCGCGAGCACGCGGACCTCGGCGGGCAGCGAAGCCTCGACGCGGCCGTCCGGGAACTCCAGCACGCCGCACTCGACTTCGCGGCCGACGACGGCGGCCTCCACCAGCACCTTGGGATCGGTGCGGCGGGCCAGCTCGATCGCGGCGTCCAGTTCGGACCAGTCGCTGACCTTGCTGATCCCGATGGACGATCCCGCGCGCGACGGCTTGACGAACACCGGCAGGCCAAGACGTTCCCGCGCTCCAGCGTCCAAAGTGGACTGTCCACGGTGGAGCTCCACGTAGGTGCCGACCGGCAGCCCGTCCGCGGCGAGGAGCTTCTTCGCGTAGCCCTTGTCCATCGCGGCCGCGCTGGCGAACACGCCGGGGCCGACGTACGGGATGCCC
Source organism: Amycolatopsis sp. H20-H5 (assembly GCF_035828755.1). Lineage (NCBI taxonomy): Bacteria > Bacillati > Actinomycetota > Actinomycetes > Pseudonocardiales > Pseudonocardiaceae > Amycolatopsis > Amycolatopsis sp. H20-H5. The sequence goes on from NZ_JAYMZS010000001.1 coordinate 94,825, forward strand.
GCGAGCTCGAGCAGGCCCTGGATCGTGCCGTCCTCGCCGAACGCGCCGTGCAGCACCGGGAAGACGACGTCGACGGCGGAGAGCACCTCGGCCTCCTGCCCCTTGCGCAGCGAGACCACACCGCCACTGGTCGGGTCGCCGGCGAGCACCAGCGCCTGGCCCGACTCGACCGACGGCAGCGAGCGGCCCTGGATCGACAGCTGCGCCGGATCGCCGCTCCCGAGCACCCAGCCACCCTCGGGGGTGATGCCGATCGGGACCACTTCGAACCGCTCGGGATCCAGGTTCGCCAGCACGCTACCTGCGGAAACACAGGAAATCGTGTGCTCGCTGCTGCGTCCGCCGAATACGACCGCCACCCGGATCTTCTGAGAGCTCATGGTGAGTCACCGTACCGGGTGCTTGCGCGGGGAAGCTCAGCGCAGTAGAGAGACCAACGTGTCCAAGGCACCGTGCAGGCCCTCTCTTGAGCACCCCGCGTACCCGATCGCGACCCCGTACGCCGTGGGCTTCCCGGCGAAGTGCCGGGCGAGCCCGTCCAGCCGGATACCGTGCCGTTCGGCCGCCCGCAGCAGTTCCGCTTCCGCCGCCGGGGAGGCCCGCGGGACGACCAGATGCGCGCCCGCGTCGTCCCCGAGCACCGGCACCTTCGCCGCGGCGAGCGCGGCCGAGAGCATGGACCGCCGCTCGGACAGCTCCCGCCGCAGTTTCCGCAGGTGACGGCCCAGGTCGCCATGCCGCGCGAGCTCGACAAGGATCCGCTGCCCGGCGGGTGAGGGCCGGGTGCCGGTGCCGTCGCGGTAGTCCAGCACGGCGGCGGCGACCTGCGGCGGCGCGACCATCCAGCCCGCGCCGAGCGTCGGGGTGAGGATCTTGCTGGTGGTCCCCAGATGGGCGACCACGTCCGGGGCGAGCGCGGCCAGCAGCGGCAGCGGCGCGACGTCGAACCGCAGCTCGCCGTCGTAGTCGTCCTCGATGAGCAGCATGTTCTCCGCCCGTGCCCGCTCGACCAGCTCGACGCGGCGGGACGCGCTCATCCGGCTGCCCATCGGGTACTGGTGGGCGGGCGAGCAGTAGACCGCACGCACCCCGGCCGGAACGGCGTCGGGACGCAGGCCCTCACCGTCGACCGGGACACCGACGACGACCAGCCCGGCCCGCTTGAACGCCTGCACGGCCCGCTGGTAACCCGGCTCCTCGACGGCGACCCGGTCACCCTTCTTCAGCACGGCCCCGGCCAGCTCGAACACGGCGGCGGTGGTGCCGCCGGTGGCCAGCACCGACTCCGTCCCGGCGGGCAGCCCGCGGTGGCGCAGCAGGTGCTCGGCGATCGCGGCCCGGTAGGCCAGCAGCCCGGCGCGGTTCTCGCGGTACACCGGGTCGCCGTCGGCGGCGGCCCGCCAGGCGCGACGCCAGGCCGCGCGGTCGAGCCCGTCGGCCCAGGGGACGCCGGGGGTCAGGTCGAGCAGCCGGGCGGGCTCGGCCGTCTCACCCGGCACCGGCCGGTCGGACGGCCGCTCCGCGGGCGGCGAAGTCGTGACGTAGGTGCCCGAGCCGTGCCGCCCGGAAATCCAGCCCTCGGCGTGGAGCTGCTCGTACGCTGCCGAAGTCACCGTGCGGCTGACGCCGAGCCGGTCGGCGAGCGCCCGCGTCGAAGGCAGGCGATCGCCGCCGCGCAGATGCCCGCTCGCGGCGGCCGTGCGCAGGGCGTCGGCCAGCTGGACGGCCAGCGGCCTGCCGGCCTCGCGATCGAGGCTGACCGGCAGCGCGGTGTCCGGATACGACATGTCGGCCTCCTCAAGTGGCATTTCAAATCATACGCCCAGTGGCCATTTTGTCAGTCCACTAGGCGGGGAAAGCTGGTCCCATGACCGATCTCGCTCCCCTGTCCAGCACCGGCCGCACCACCCTCGGCCGCCGGAAGCACCGCGCGGTCACCGATCGGGCGGCGCTGCACGCGGTGCTCGACGAGGCGCTCATCTGCCATCTCGGCGTGGTCCGCGACGGCGTGCCGATGGTGCTCCCGACCGGCTACGGCCGCGACGGCGACATGCTCTACCTGCACGGATCCACCGGCGCGAGCAGCCTGCGGGCGGCCACCACCGGGCTGGACATCTGCGTGACGGTGACCATCGTCGACGGCATCGTCTACTCCCGCTCGATCAACAACCACTCGATGAACTACCGCAGCGCGGTGATCTTCGGCCGCGCCGAGCCCGTCGTCGAGCGCGAAGCGAAGATGCACGCGCTGCACGTCCTCACCGACCACCTCGCGCCCGGCTCGTGGGAGCACGCGCGGGACGTCAACGCGAAGGAGTTCGCGGCGGTGTCGGTGCTCGCCGTCGACCTCGCCGAGGCCTCGGTCAAGATGCGCGGCGAAGGGCCGGGCGATCCCGAGGACGACGTCGCGGCCGACCTGGCCTGGGCGGGTGTCCTGCCGGTCAGCACAGTATTCGGCGAGCCGGAGCCGTCGGCGGACCTGACCGGGTTCGCCGTCCCGGCGCACATCAGCGGGCGAGCGGCAGCCGGACGGTGAAGACGGTCCGGCCGGGCTCGCCCGCGACCTCGACCGTTCCTTCGTGCGCGAGGACCAGCGAGCGGACCACGGACAGCCCGAGCCCGGTGCCGCCGTTGCCGCGGGTGCGGGAGTGGTCGACCCGGTAGAAGCGGTCGAAGATCCGTTCCTGGTCCTCCGGGGCGATGCCCGGCCCGGCGTCGGCGACCCGGACCACCGCTTCGGCACTCTCGGTATCACTCTCGGTATCACTTTCGGTGTCCAGTTCCACCGAAACGGGTGTCCCCGGCGGGGTGTGCACGGCCGCGTTGGTGAGCAGGTTGTCCAGCACCTGGCGCAGCCGCGCCGGATCCGCGCGCACTACGGCCGGGGCGCGAAGCTCGACGGTGAGCGGATGGTCGGGCCGCCCGGCACGGAACGCGTCGGCGGCCGCGGTGACCAGGTCGGCCAGCTCGACGTCGGCCAGCCGCAGCGCGGCCTCTTCGGTGGTCGAGTCGAGCCGGGCGAGCAGCAGGAGGTCGTCGACCAGGACGCTCATCCTGGCCGTCTCGTCCCGGATCTTGGCCAGGTGCGCCTCGCGTTCGGCGGGTTCGTTCGCCGCGGCGTACCGGAAAAGGTCGGCGTAGCCCCGGATCGACGTCAGCGGGGTGCGCAGTTCGTGCGAGGCGTCGGCGACGAACCGGCGCAGCCGCTCGTTCGCGGCCGTGCGCGCGGCGAGCGAGGTGTCGATGTGCGCGAGCATCACGTTGAACGCCGTCCGCAACTCCTCGACCTCCGCCCCACCGCCCGCACCCGAAGCGCGCAACGGCAGGTCGGCGTTGACGGTCAGGTCCTGCGACGCGATGTCGTGCGCGGTGCCCGCCATGTCCCCCAGCGGCCGGAGCCCGCGCCGCAGCACCAGCCCGCCGCCGATCACCAGCACCGCCAGCGCGAGCAGGAACGCGACGACCTCGACCGCGATCAGCTGGTTGACGGTGCTGTCGAGGGTGTCTTGAGGCGCGGCGCTCACCAGCACGGTGTCACCGTCGACCGGGCAGGCACGCACCCGGAACGTGCCCTCGCCGCGCAGGTAGACCGTGCGCAGGACCTCCGTCCGCGTGGCGTCCGTGGCGACCTTCGCCAGTGGCTTCAGCTCGGTGGGCAGCAGGCCGCCCGGCTGCGGTGTCGCGACACCGTTCGTCACGTCGAAAACCCCTGAGTACCAAGAGAAAACCGGCTGCGGCGAGCCGTGCCAGGTGCGCAGTCTCGGCACTTGGGAGACCTGGGACTTGACGAGCTGGTCGTCCAGGCGCCGATCGAGGTAGCCGTGCATGATGCCGACCGTCACCGTGCCGACGACGGCGAACACCACGAGCGCCAGCGCGGCCAGCCCCAGCGCGAGGCGGGTGCCGAGCCGCGTCCGGCGCCAGGCGCCGTACCAACGGCGAAGCAGCTTCACCGCTTGACCTGGCGCACGACGTAACCGACGCCGCGCACGGTGTGGATCAGCGGTTCGCGGTCGGCGTCGAGCTTGCGGCGCAGGTGCGAGATCACCAGTTCGACCACATTGGACCGGCCGCCGAAGTCGTACTCCCAGACGTGGTCGAGGATCTGCGCCCTGGTCAGCACCCCGGGCGAGCGGCGCATGAGGTAGCGCAGCAGCTCGTACTCCGTCGGCGTCAGCTCGGCGAGCAGGTCTTCGCGGCGGACCTCGCGCGTGTCCTCGTTGAGGGTGAGGTCACCGACCCGCAGCAGCGCGACCGACGGCTCCGCCTGCCACGCCGCACTGGTCGTGCGCCGCAGCACTGCCCGCAGGCGCGCCATGAGCTCCTCCACCGAGAACGGCTTGACGAGGTAGTCATCACCCCCGCGCGTGAGCCCGGCGATGCGGTCGGCGGTGGCGTCCTTCGCGGTGAGGAAGACCACGGGCACCGCGGTGCCCGCCGCGCGCAGCCGGTCCAGCACGGTGAACCCGTCGATGTCGGGCAGCATCAGGTCCAGCACCACGATGTCCGGCCCGAAGGCGGCCGCTTCGGCCAGCGCGGCCTCACCGGAACCGGCGGTGACCGCTCGCCAGCCCTCGTACCGGGCGACGGTGGCGACCAGCTCGGCGATGTGCGGCTCGTCGTCGACGACGAGCAGGCGCACCGGGGTTTCCTCGTTCACCCCACCATCCTGCGGCACCCGGCGCGCGTGGGCGAGGGGAGAGCGCACCCGACAGGAAGCCGACAGCTTGTCCCCAGCCGCTCCACAGGTTGGGGATTCAGGCTCGGTCGAGTGAACCGAACCCGATGGGAGCCCGTGTGAGCAGCATGACGCAGACCGCGACCCCACCCCGGCAGGTGATCCGGCCCCGGATCGCCGCGCGAGCCGGCCTCTTCACCTTCCTCGGCGTCAACGTGGTCGCCGTCACCGCACTGTTCTTCGCCGCCGGGCCGTCCGACAACGTGCTGCTCGGCATCGGCCGGTTCGCTGGGCTGTACGGCGCGTTGTTCATGGCCTTCCAGCTGCTGCTGGTGGCCAGGCTGCCGTGGCTGGACCGCCGCCTCGGCATGGACCGGCTGACCACCTGGCACCGCTGGACCGGGTTCGGCCTGCTGTGGACGTTGCTCGCGCACGCGGTGTTCATCGTGTTCGGCTACGGCCAGGTCGAGGGGGCCGCACCGCTGGACGAGCTCGTCCAGCTGGCGAACACGACCGAAGGCGTTTTGCGCGCGATCGTCGCCTTCGTGCTCATCCTCGTCGTCGGCGGCGCTTCGGCGCGATTCGCCCGGCGGCGGCTCGCCTACGAAACCTGGCACTTCATCCACCTCTACACCTACGCCGCGGTCGTGCTGGCGTTCACGCACCAGATCGGGGTCGGCCAGTCGTTCACGAGCTCCCCGCTCGCGAGGGCGTACTGGTGGGCGATGTGGGGCGGCGCGCTGGGCGCCGTGCTCGCCGGGCGGGTCGTGCTCCCGCTGTGGCGGAACCTGCGCCACCAGCTGAAGGTCGTCGCCGTGGTGCCCGAGTCGCGGGACGTCGTCTCGGTGTACATGTCCGGACGGCACCTCGACCGAATCCCCGCGCGCGCCGGGCAGTTCTTCCTGTGGCGCTTCATGACCCGCGACCGCTGGTGGCAGGCGAACCCGTTCTCGCTCTCCGCCGCGCCGGACGGCCGGTTCCTCCGGCTGACCGCTAAGGCGCTGGGCGACGGGAGTTCGAGCCTGCGCTCGCTCCCGGTCGGGACGCGCGTGTTCGCCGAAGGCCCGTACGGCGCCTTCACCACGATCCACCAGCAGCGACCGAACGCGCTGCTGGTCGCGGGCGGGGTCGGCATCACGCCGATCCGCGCGCTGCTGGAAGACATCGCCGGGCACGTGGTGGTGCTCTACCGCGTCGGCTCCGACCGCGACGCCGTGCTGCTGCCCGAGCTCCACCGGCTGGCGAAGGCGAGGGGCGCGGCGGTGCACGTCCTCAGTGGACCGTCGAACGCGCGGGGCGGGCTGGGTCCGTTGCTGGGCGCGGAAAACCTCGCGGCACTGGTGCCGGACGCCGCAGACCGCGACGTCTTCGTCTGCGGGCCGCCGGGAATGACCACCGCGGTACTGCGGAGCCTGCGCGAACTGCGGGTGCCCGCGTCGCAGGTGCACGCCGAACGCTTCAGCCTGGCGGCGTGATGAAGAGGACCATTCTCGTTCTCCTGCTGTCCGCGGCCGGTTTCGCCGCGGTGTGGCGGTTCGAACCGGCGCCGCTGGGCAGCACCGTGGTCGCGCAGGCACCGTCGGTCACCGCCCCGGCCACACCGTCCACTTCGGCCGGTGGCGCCACGATCCGGGTGGTGCCGGGGTCCGCCGAGAGCAGCGACTACGGCACTGTCCAGGTACAGGTGCTGTTCTCCGGAACTACCATCACGGACGTCCAACTCCTCCAGGAACCCGACAGCGGCCGAGGCGTGCGGGCGCTGCCGACGTTGCGGGAGGAAGCGTTGCAGGCACAGAGCGCGAAGATCGACACGGTGTCGGGCGCGACGTCGACCAGCGAGTCCTACGCCAAGTCGCTGCAGGCGGCGCTGGACGCGCGGGGCGCGTGATGGGCACCCGCGTCGAGCTGGTCATGGGGCTGCCGATCTCCCTGGACCTGCGCGACGACGGGGACTTCTCGGCCGCGGCCGACGACGTGTTCGGCTGGCTGCGGGCGGTGGACGCCCGGTTCAGTCCGTTCAAAGTGGACAGTGAGGTGCGCCGGTACGACCGCGGCGAACTGACCACCGGCGAACTGAGCGACGACCTGGTCGAGGTGCTGGGCCTGTGCGCGGAGTACGAGGAGCTGTCCGGCGGGGCGTTCAAGGCGCGGCTGCCCGGCCGCCCGCTCGATCCCTGCGCGGTGGTCAAGGGCTGGGCCGTGCAACGGGCGGCCGACCGGCTGCGCGCGGCCGGTGCGCGCAACTTCTGCCTCAACGCGGGCGGCGACGTCGTCACCGCGGGCGAGCCGGAGCCCGGCCGTCCGTGGCTGGTCGGCGTCCGCCATCCCGAGCAGTTCGAGGCGGTGTGCGCGGTCATCGGCTCCCGCGACGGCGCGGTCGCGACCTCGGCGGAGTACGAGCGGGGCGCGCATATCGTCGACGGGCGCAGCGGGCTGCCCGCGGCGGGCCTGCTGAGCGTGACCATCGTGGCGGCGGACCTCACCGTGGCCGACGCCACCGCCACCGCGGCGTTCGCGCTGGGCGCCGAGGGCATCGGCTGGGCGGCGTCCCGGCCGGGCTGCTCGGTGCTGATCATCGACGCCGACCACCGGGTGCACCGCTCGGCCGGGCTGGACCTGCACTGAATACTGAATACTGAGGGCACCACCACGGATAGGAGCCCGATGACCTCGGTCGTGCAGAACATCAACTTCGACTGCGCCAACGCCTACGACCTCGCCCTGTTCTGGAGCGGCGTCACGGGCAAGCCCGTGCATCCCGACGATGGGCCCGGCGACCCCGAGGTGATCGTCGAAATGGCGAACGGCGTCACGCTGTTCTTCGGCGAAGTGCCCGAGCCGAAGACGGTCAAGAATCGCGTGCACGTCTGCCTGACGCCGGACATCCCGCGCGAAGCCGAGGTCGAGCGGCTGCTCGCGCTCGGCGCGGCGATGCTGCACGACCTGCGCAATCCCGACGGCACCGGCTGGGCGGTGCTCGGCGACCCCGAGGGCAACGAGTTCTGCGTCCTTCGCAGTGCCGCGGAACGCGCGCTCACCAGCTAGACCGGCGCCCGGCGATCACTAGAGTCGCGGGTATGTCGAGCGAATCGCCGGACCGTCCGCTGGTGGCCGTGGCAGCACTGGGCGGGACCATTTCCATGGCCCCGGCCCGCAAGGGAGAAGGCGCGGTCCCGCGGCTGAGCGCCGAGGACCTGCTCGGCGAGCTCGGGACCGGGCTGCCGATGGACGTGCGCGCGGAGACGCTCGCGGGCATCTCCAGCGCGTCGATGGACTTCGCCACGCTCGTGACCTGCCGCGACTGGGGCGCGCGGCAGGTCGAGCAAGGCGCGGACGGCCTCGTCGTCGTCCAGGGCACGGACACGCTCGAGGAGACCGCGTATTTCCTCGAGCTCACCTGGCCGTTCGACGCGCCGGTGGTGATCACCGGCGCGATGCGCAACCCGAGCCTGCCCAGTCCCGACGGGCAGGCGAACCTCCTGTCCGCGCTGACCGTCGCCGCCGAACCGCGCAGCCGTGGCCGGGGTTCACTGGTGGCGTTCAACGACGACGTCCACCAGGCCCGCTGGGTGCGCAAGGCGCATTCCAGCCACCTGGAGGCGTTTTCGTCCGCGCCCGCCGGGCCGCTCGGGCTCGTCGCCGAAGGCGCGGTGCACTACTTCCACCCCGTCGCCTCGCGCCGGGCGGCCCTGTCGCTGGAAAACGCCGACTTCACCGGGCTGGTCCCGATTCTGGAGAGCGGCCTGGACGACTCCGGCGAGCTGCTCGACGCCGTGGTCAAGGCAGGCGCGCGCGGGGTGGTGCTCGCGGCGGCCGGGGTCGGGCACGTGTCCACCGGCACCGCGACGGTGATCGAGCGCGTGGTGGGCGACCTCCCGGTGGTCGTGGCTTCCCGGACCGGCGCCGGGACGACGTTCCGCGGCACGTACGGATTCCGCGGCTCGGAGTCGAGCCTGATCGCGATGGGCGCGACGATGTCCGGCTGGCTGGACCCGCGCAAATCCCGGGTGCTGCTGCACACCCTGCTCGCCACCGGCGCCGCCCGCGCCCGCGTCGACGCCGAGTTCCGAGCCCGCGGCGACCTGGGCTGATTGCCCCTGAAGGCCACCTTCACGGCGTTTTACGCGGTGAAGGTGGCCTTCAGGGGCAGTCTCAGCTCTGGACGGGACCGGCGACCGGGTCGAAGTGGAAGGAACGCATCTCGCGGCCGCCGTCGCGGTAGACGTGCACGCTGACGGCCGGGTCAGGGCCGTCGTTACGCACCTCGTGCACATACCCGGGCCCGAAGACGCGGGACTGCCCGGTGGACAGTCCATGCACCTCGGTCACGGCCCGGCCATCGGGGGCGCGGCGGGCGACCGTCTCGGTCAGGCCGCCGCTGACCACGGTGAACGCGCCGCTGGCGAACGCGTGGTCGTGCAGGTCCGTGTGCTGACCCGGCAGCCAGCCCATCAGCCAGACCTCCTGGCGCTCGTCGCTCTCGATCAGCGCCGAGAACCGCTGGTCGGGGTCGTAGCGCAGCAGGTGACGCCAGCGGCCGCGGTCGGCGGCGAACTCGAGCGCGACGCGCACCGGGTGGCGCAGCGCGGGGTTTTCGGCAATGACAAGGGTGTTGTCCGGAACGGCGAACATGAGAGTCCTCGCGGGGAAGAAGAAGGGTGTCTACGGGCCGGGGTTGGGTTCACCGACAACAGCGACAGGGCGCGCGCATGACCGGGCAGAGGTCGAGGTGACCCCGCCACTCGGACATTCGAAACGCCAACATGCCACCAGGAAAGCAGCCCGCCCCGGGCCGGTCAACGCGTCCCAACCCGTGGACACCACACCTGCGAGTGTCATGAAAGGGTCTTTCCGGACAAAAATTGCCCTGAAAGACCCTTTCATGACACTTCAAGGATTCAGGACCACTCGTGTTTCTGGGAGCGGCCCAGCAGCTCGGCGCCTGCCTGGCGCGGGTCGACGCCCTCGTGGCAGACGCGGTGCATCGCGGCGGTGATCGGCATGTCGACACCGAGGCTCTGTGAAAGCTCCCGGATGGACGAGCAGGACATGACGCCCTCCGCGACCTGGCCGCCGCCCGCCAGCTGCGCCTGCTGCATCGTCTCGCCGCGGCCGAGCCGCTCGCCGAACGTCCGGTTGCGCGACAGCGGGGACGAGCAGGTCGCCACCAGGTCGCCGACGCCCGCGAGCCCGGCGAAGGTCAGCGGGTCGGCGCCCAGTTTGCTGCCGAGGCGGGCCATCTCGGCCAGGCCGCGGGTGATCAGCGTGGCCATCGTGTTGGTGCCGAGGCCGAGGCCGGCGGCCATGCCACAGCTCAGCGCGATCACGTTCTTGCAGGCCCCGCCCAGCTCGCAGCCGACGACGTCGGTGTTCGTGTACGGCCGGAAGTACTGGTTGAAACTGGCCCGCTGGACGGCCTTCGCCCGCTCGTGGTCGACGCAGGCGAGCACCGCCGCGGACGGCTGGCCCTGCGCGATCTCGCGCGCCAGGTTCGGCCCGGACACCACCACGACCTGGCCGTCGGGCACCTCGGCGATCTCCGTGATGACCTCGCTCATCCGCTTGAGCGTGCCCAGTTCGACGCCCTTGGCCAGGCTGATCAGGATCGAGTCGGCGGGCAGCAACCCGCTCCACGCGGTCAGGTTCGCGCGCAGGCTCTGGCTCGGCACCGCCAGCACCACGGCCTGCGCGCCGTCGAGTGCCTCCGCCGGGTCCGAGGTCGCGGTGATCCGCCCCGGCAGGGTCACGCCCGGCAGGTACGAGCTGTTGCTGTGCCCCTCCCGGATCTCCTCGGCGACCTCCGGGCGCCGCGCCCACATGGTCACGTCGCGGCCCGCGTCGCCGAGGACCTTGGCGAACGCTGTCCCCCACGATCCGGCGCCGAGCACGGTCAGTCGCTGGACGTCGGTGGCGAAACCGGGCATCAGTGGGTTTCCTTCGGCTTCACGGCGGGCGGTGGTTCGTGCCGGATCTCGGCGAGCAGTGCGGTGACCTCGTCCATCATCACCTCGGTGACCTGGCGCAGGTTCGACGCGCTCCGCCTGTTCCGCGCGCGGTAGACGTCGAGCTCGAGTGGGTCCCCGACCAGGTGCGTCACCGTGCGGCGCGGGAACGGCGTGAGCTTCTTGGTGTAGCCGTTGAAGATGTAGTTGGTCCCCCAGCGAGCGATCGGGATCACCGGGACGTCGTTCTCCAGCGCGAGCCGGGCGGCGCCGGTGAACGACTTCTTCGGCCAGCCGTCGGGGTCCCTGGTGATCGTGCCCTCGGGGTAGATCACCACGATCTTTCCGTCCCGCAACGCCTGGTGCGCGGCACGCAGGCTGTCCCCGGCGGCCACCGAGCCCCGGTACACCGGGATCCCGCCGGAGCCGAGGAAGATCTTGCCGAAGATCGGTGCCTTGGCGACACTCTCCTTGGCGAGGAAGCACGGGATGCGCTTCTGGCGGTGCACGAACACCGAGTCCACGGCCGGGTCCATATGCGAGATGTGGTTGAGCACCAGCAGCGCGCCGCCCTCGCGGGGGATCTTCTCCCCGCCGCGGTAGACGTGCCTGCCCAGCCGGGTGGCCGGATAGAACAGTGCGGCGGCGACGCCGACCCACAAGCCGCCCTTCTCGCGCCTGGCCAAGGTCTCCTCCTCGAAGAATCGCTGCGAACCCGCTCCTGATCCTGCCGCGCGGGCTCCGGCGCAGTCCAGGGAGGGTGTGTTCGGCGCGTTCGGGCATGGTTCGGGTAAGTCCCGGGAGAAAGGGTGCCGCGCTTCAAACGAGGTTCGGGTAAAGATGGTGACGTGGACGTTGACCTGATCGTGCCGATGAAACGCCCCCACGAGGGCAAATCGCGGCTGCGTGGCGCGCTGCCGGACGAGCGGCACGCCGGCCTCGTGCTGGCGCTGGCCTTCGACACCCTCACCGCGGTGACGTCGGCGGCGGGCGTGCGGCGGGTGCTGGTGGTGGCCGCGGACCCGGCCGCGCTGGCGGAGCTGCGGGAGCTCGGGGTCGAGCTCATCGCCGAGCCCGGCCCCGGCGGGCTGAACTCCGCGTTGCGCCACGGCGAGTCCGTGCTCCGGCGGGACGACCCGGCCGGGGTGGTCGGCGCGCTGCAGGCCGACCTGCCGGCGTTGCGCGCCGAAGACCTCACGGCCGCGCTGGCCGAGGCCGCCGGGCGCCGGGCGTTCACCGCGGACAGGCAGGGCACCGGCACGACGCTGCTGCTGTCGGCGGCGGGCCGGGCGCTGGACCCGCGTTTCGGGGTCGGCTCGGCGGCCGCGCACGCACGTTCGGGCGCCTTCCCACTCACCGTGCCCGTGCTGTCACTGCGCAGCGATGTGGACACCTCGGACGACCTCGGCCACGCCTGCGCGCTCGGTGTCGGGAAACACACGGCCGCGATGCTCGGTGAGCCATGTCTCCCGCGATGAAGCCCACAGGTCAGGAGTTCACCCGACCGTCCGCAACGGTCTAAGCATTCGGGCGTTCCGTGGTGAACAATGGGCTTCGTGAGCACAGACGACGGAAGCACCCCGGCCAAGGCCGAAGCCGCCACTCCCGGCGGACCGGCCGCGCCCAAACGGCGCAAGACCCCCGCGGCGAAGGCTCCCGTGGCGAAGAGCGAATCCGCCAAGACGCCCGCCACGGCCGCGAGCACCAAGAACGGGGTCCGGGCGAGAAAGACCACGCCACCCGCCGCGACCGGCCTGCGCAGCCAGGTGCCCACCCGCGCGACCCGCGGCGGCTCGGCCAGCAGGCCGGCGCAGGAGTTCCGCGCGCTGCCCTCGGCTCCCCCGGCGGTGACCTCGACGTCCCCGTCCGCGGTGCAAACGCTTCCCGATGACCGGTACTTCAACCGGGAGCTCTCCTGGCAGGACTTCAACGCCCGTGTGCTCGCGCTGGCCGAGGACGAGTCGCAGCCGATGCTGGAGCGCGCGAAGTTCCTCGCCATCTTCGCGTCCAATTTGGACGAGTTCTACATGGTGCGCGTCGCCGGGCTGAAGCGCCGCGACGAGACGGGCCTGCCGGTGCGCAGCGCGGACGGGCTCACCCCGCGCGAGCAGCTGGCCTACATCGCCAAGCGCAACCAGGACCTCGTCGCGCGCCACACCGGCGCCTTCGAGCAGCACCTGCGCCCGCAGCTGGCCGAGGAGGACATCCGGATCGTCGGCTGGCACGACCTCGACGGTTCCGAGCAGCTGCGCCTGTCCAACTACTTCAGCGAGCAGATCTTCCCGGTGCTCACCCCGCTCGCCGTCGACCCCGCGCACCCGTTCCCGTACATCTCCGGTCTGTCGCTCAACCTCGCGGTGACGGTGCGCGACCCGGAGGGCGGCACGGAGCGGTTCGCCCGCGTCAAGGTGCCGAGCAACGTGCCCCGGCTGATGCGCGTCGAGCAGCAGCGGGAGAACCGCGTCGCGACGTTCCTGCCGCTCGAGGAGCTCATCGCCGCGCACCTCGGCGAGCTGTTCACCGGCATGGAGGTCACCGAGCACCACGTCTTCCGCGTCACCCGCAACGCCGATTTCGAGGTCGAAGAGGACCGCGACGAGGACCTCCTGCAGGCGCTGGAACGTGAGCTGGCCCAGCGTAAGTTCGGCCCGCCGGTGCGGCTCGAGGTCGCGACCGACATGAGCGAGCACATGCTCGAACTGCTGCTGCGCGAGCTGGAGGTCGACCCGCGCGACGTCGTCGAGGTGCCGGGGCTGCTGGATCTGACCTGCCTGCACCAGCTGTCCAGTGTGGACCGTAAGGAGCTCAAGGACCGGCCGTTCGTGCCCGCCACGCACCCCGCGTTCGGCGAGCGCGAGACGCCGAAGAGCGTGTTCGCGACGCTGCGGGAGGGCGACGTCCTCGTCCACCACCCGTACGACTCGTTCTCCACCAGCGTCCAGCGGTTCATCGAGCAGGCGGCCGCGGACTCGAAGGTCCTCGCCATCAAGCAGACGCTGTACCGGACCTCGGGCGACTCGCCGATCGTCGACGCGCTGATCGACGCCGCCGAGGCTGGCAAGCAGGTCGTGGCGCTGGTCGAGATCAAGGCGCGGTTCGACGAGCAGGCCAACATCACCTGGGCGCGGACGCTGGAACGCGCGGGTGTGCACGTGGTCTACGGCCTGGTCGGGCTCAAGACGCACTGCAAGGTGTCGATGGTGGTGCGGCAGGAGGGCTCGACCATCCGCCGCTACTGCCACATCGGCACCGGCAACTACAACCCGAAGACCGCGCGGCTGTACGAGGACATGGGCCTGTTCACCGCCGACCCGACGATCGGCGCGGACCTCACCGACCTGTTCAACGTCCTGACCGGCTACTCGCGCCAGGACACCTACCGCAACATCCTCACCTCGCCGCACGGCATCCGCCGCGGCATCCTCCGCTGCATCGGCGAAGAGATCGAGCTCGCGCGCACCGGCCAGAAGGCCGGGATCCGGATCAAGTGCAACTCGCTCGTCGACGAGCAGATCATCGACGCGCTCTACCACGCGTCGCAGGCAGGCGTGCCGGTCGAAGTGGTCGTCCGCGGCATCTGCTCGCTGAAGCCGGGCATCCCGGGGCTCTCCGAGAACATCCAGGTGCGCTCGATCCTCGGCCGGTTCCTGGAGCACTCGCGGGTGTTCCACTTCCGCGCCGGTGCCAGTTTCTGGATCGGCAGCGCGGACATGATGCACCGCAACCTCGACCGCCGGATCGAGGCGCTGGTCAAGGTCAAGGACCCGAAGCTGACCGCCCAGCTCGACGACGTCTTCGAGTCGGCGCTGGATCCCGCGACCCGCTGCTGGATCCTGATGTCGACCGGCGAGTGGGCCCCGTCGCCCGCCGAGGGCGCCGACGTCCGTGACCACCAGGTCGAACTGGCCAAGCGTCACGGCGCCGCCGGATGACCGCGGTGGTGCGCGCGGCGGGCGCGGTGTTGTGGCGTCGGGCGGGAGAGCGGGTCGAACTCGCGCTCGTGCACCGGCCGCGCTACGACGACTGGTCGCTGCCCAAGGGCAAGGTCGACCCCGGCGAGACGATCGTGGACACCGCGTCGCGCGAGATCCTGGAAGAGACGGGCTTCGAGACCGTGCTGGGCCGTTATCTGGCCAGGACCGAGTACGAGGTCGCGGTGCGCGGTGGCACGGGCACGGCACACAAAACGGTCGACTACTTCAGCGCCGAGGCGGTGTCCGGCAAGTTCGAGGCCAACGACGAGGTCGACGAACTCCGCTGGCTCGCGGCCGAAGAAGCGGAAAGACTGCTGAGCAACGCCACGGATGTCCGTGTGCTGCGGGCCTTCTGCACGCTGCCCACGGCGCTGACGACGGTGCTGCTGGTCCGGCACGCGAAGGCGGGCAAGCGCGACGAGTGGAGCGGCGACGACGACCTCCGCCCGCTCTCGGACGCCGGGCAACGCCAGGCCGACGCGCTACGCAAACTGCTGCCGCACTTCGGCCCGGACAGGGTGCTTTCGGCGCCACGGCTGCGCTGCGTCCGAACGGTGCACGCCGTCGCGGAGGATCTCGGCGGCGAGGTCCGGCACGAACCGCTGCTGTCGGAGGAGGGCTACTGGCCGGACCCGGTGCTCGGCATCGCCCGCCTGCTAGCGATCGCCGGTGACGGCGGCACCCCGCTGGTCTGCAGCCAGGGCGGCGTCATCCCCGACCTGGTCAGCACACTGGCCGACCGCGACGGCGTGACACTCGCCGCGGCGAGGGGCGGCGTGGTCCCGAGCAAGAAGAGCTCGATCTGGGTCCTGTCCTTCCTGCCCCCCTCGGGCTCGGACGGCCCCAAACTCGTGGCCGCCGACTACTTCCCCAGCGCCCTCCCCATCCCCGCACCCGCCCACTGACAACTGTCCCTGAAGGCCACCTTCACGGCGTTTTACGCTGTGAAGGTGGCCTTCAGGGACAGTCGAAACGTTCTGACAGTGGGGTGACAGCGGTGGCTGGTGTACTTCTTGCGGCATCCCCTGTGGGTTGCGCCGCTCTAGGGGTGCGGCGCAGCCCCCGGCGAGGACCCGGCTGATGGCAGCGCGGCCAGCAGTGCCTGAATTTCGTCCGTGCGGGGATCACCGAGGCGTTGGCCGACGGCTAGCGCCTCGGTCCAATGCCCGGCGGCCTCCACCGGACGGCCGGTCCGGCTCTTGATCCTGCCCAGGGTGATGAGGACGTCGATCTTGCCGTAGTCGGCCGCTAGCTCGTTGAGGACGACCAGTGCGCGGACGCAGTATTCCTCGGCCTCCGCGTGGCGTTGCGCGCCGGACAGTGCCTCGCCAGTGTTCCCGAGCGCCAGCGCCGAGTGGTAGCGGTCGCCGAGTTCGTCGAAGGCCTCGTGCGCGGCCAGCGCATGTTCGGCGGCCTTGCCGAACTCGCGCATCCCGATCCAGCTGGCGCTGACGTTGAGCAACGCGTGCGGCACGAACGTCTTCTGGCCCTTCTCCCTGGCGGTGCGCACCGCCTCCGAGGCGTACTGCTCGGCCTTCTGGAACTCCGCACGGAGGTAGTAGGCGCCGGACAGGTTGGACAGGATCGCGACGGTCAGCGCGCTGCCGCCGGTCTCCACCGAGGCCTTCCTGCCCTCCTCCAGTGCTTCCAGCGCCTCGTCGGCGCGTTGCGCGCGCAGATAGGCCGAGCCGAGGTTGTTGGCCGCGTACTGCAGTCCCAGCGGGTCCGCGGCCGCCCTGGCCGCGCGGACGGCCGCGGTCGCGGTGATCATCCAGTCGCACTGGTCGTGCCGCTCGGCGAAGAACCCGCGCAGCAGCCAGGCGAGCCGCCAGGCGCGGGAGGCCCAGCCGTGCGCGGCGGCGATCCCGACCAGCGCGACGAGCGCGGGGCGTTCGGCGGCGTACCAGGCCGTCGTGTCTTCGTGCCCGGTGAAACTCGGTGTCGGGACCTCGACCGGTTCGAGCACGACGTCCTCGGTGAGCAGATCCGGACGGACGAGCATGTTCGCCGCGGCCACCGAAGCGAGATACCAGTCCAGCACGCGCCGCAGCGCGCGGTCGCGTTCGTCCTCGCCGACCTCCCGCTCCGCCCGCTCCGCGGCGTACACCCGCAGGAGGTCGTGGAACTGGTAGCGATCCGTGCTGGGCTGGTTGAGCAAATGGACCGAAGCGAGCTGGTCGAGCAGTTCCCTGGCCCGGTGCACCTCGACCCCGGCGAGCGCCGCCGCCGTCGGCAGGCCGATCTCCACCCCGGGGTGCAGCCCGAGCAGCCGGAACAGCCGCGCGGCCGGCGGGCGCAAGGCCTTGTAGGACCACGAGAACGCGGCGCGGAGGTCGGTGCCGGTGTCCTGCGGGTCGCGCAGGGCGTCGAGCCGGACCCGCTGATCGCGCAGTTCGTCGACGATCCCGGCCAGCGAAATCCCCGAAAACCGCGACGCGCGCTCCCCCGCCAGCGCCAGTGCGAGGGGCAGCCTGCCGCAGAGCTCGGCGAGGTCGGCGACCGCGGCGGGCTCTGCTTCCAGCCTGGCCCGCCCGACGCTGCCGGCGAGCAGCGCCGCCGCGTCGCGATCGTCGAAGGTGCGCAACGGGATCCGCCGGGCGCCCTCACGGGCGACCAGTCCCCGCAACTGGTTCCGGCTGGTCACCACGACGAGGGTGCCCGAACCGGGCAGCAGCGGGCGGACCTGGTCGGCGTCGCGGGCGTTGTCGAGCAGCAGGAGCATCCGGGCGTCGGCGAGCCTGCTGCGCAGCATCTCGGAGCGTTCCTCCACTGTGGAGGGAACGGACTCGGCGGGCACGCCGACCGCGCGCAGGAACCTGGCCAGCGCCGCGTCCGGGGTCACCGGGGTGCCCGCGGAATGCCCGCGCAGGTCGACGAACAGCTGACCACCGGGAAACCGGTCCCGCACGGTGTGGGCCCAGTGCACCGCGAGGGAGGTCTTGCCGACGCCCGCGGTGCCCTCGATGATCGCGATCGCCGTCGAATCCCCCCGCCGGGTGGCGAGAAACCCGTCCAGCTCGGCGAGCTCCGGTCCCCTGCCGGTGAAGCCGGACACGTCGAACGGGAGCTGGCGGGGCACCTGCGGACGCGGCGGCGAGGCCTGTTCGCCGTCACCGGCCAGTAGTTCCGCGTGCAGGCGGCGAAGCTCCGCGCCGGGCTCGACGCCGAGTTCCCTGGCCAGCAGGGTCCGCAGCTCCGCGTAGCGCATCAGCGCCTCGGCGCGACGGCCGGAGCGGGCCAGGACCACCACCAGGCGCTCCCACAACGATTCCCGGAGCGGATGCTGGGCGACCAGTTCGAACAGTTCGGCGGCGAGGTCGGAGTCCGCCGTGTGGCCGGCGTCGAGATCGATCCTTCGTTCGACCGCGAACAGGTACCGCTCGGTCAGCTGCGGCACCCAATCCTCGGTCAGGGTGGGAGATCCGACGCCTTCGAGCGGCGGGCCCGCCCAGAGCCCGAGTGCCTCGGCCAGCACCGCACGTTCGCCCGCGGGATGCGCGGTCTCCGCGGCGAGGTCCAGCAACCGCAGGAATCGCAAGGCGTCCACGCGATCCGGGGACAGCGTGAGCCGGTAGCCGTCCAGCTCGGTGACGACGGTGTCCTCTCCGAACAGCCGCCGCAGCCGCATCACGTAGGTCTGCAGGCTGCCGCGGATCCGCTCGGGTGGCTCCTCACCCCAGACTCCCCTGGCCAGCGCGTCGATCGACACGAGACGCCCGGCCGAGAGGGCCAGCGCCGCGAGCAGCGCCCGCTGACGTGCGCTGGTCAGTGCCAGCGGGGAGCCGTCGGCGACCACCTGGAATGGCCCGAGAAGCCGGATTTCGATGGTGGTCGCTCCTCCAGATGTCGCGGTGCGGCTGGTGCCCGGCTGGCAGCCAAGCAGGAGTGAGCCGGGAGCTCAACCCCGTTTTCGCATAGTAGGCCGGGAGCGAACACCGGCGCAGGAGTTCGGGACACCCGGCACGTAGAACGGCGGCAGGGCCCCACGCGCGATGCGTGGGGCCCTGCCGGGAAGTGCTCGCCTGGTAGTGGCGGTTACTTCTTCTTCGCGGCCGCGGAGGTCTTCTTCGCGGGGGCCTTGGCTGCGACCTTCTTGGCCGGAGCGGCCTTGGCGGCCGGGGTGGCCTTGGCAGCGACCGGCTTCTTGGCAGCTGCCGCCCGCGTGGTGGTGGCCTTCGCGGTCGTCGCCTTGGCGGCGGCGGCCTTCGGAGCGGCCTTGGCGGCGGCGGGCTTCGCTGCTGCCTTGGTCGCGGTTGCCTTGGTGGCAGGCTTGGCTGCTGCCGCACGCGCCGGGGCGGCGGCGGCACGCGTCCGCGTGGCGGTCGTGCGAGTCGCGGCCGGGCGGCTGGCGGCCGTCCGGGTCGCGGCGGTGCGGGTGGTGGTGGCGGTACGGGTCGCCGCGGCGGCCCGGGTGCCGGTGGTGGCGGTCGCGCGCTTCACCGCGGTCGCCTTCGGCAGCTTCTTCGAGCCGCTGATGACGTCCTTGAAGGTCGTGCCGGCGCGGAAGGCGGGCACGTTGGTCTTCTTGACGCGCACGGTCTCGCCGGTGCGCGGGTTACGAGCGGTACGAGCGGCGCGGGCGCGCTTCTCGAACACACCGAAGCCGGTGATGTTCACCTTCTCGCCCTTGTTGACCGTCCGGATGATGATGTCGACGAGACCGTCGACGGCCTCCCCGGCAACCTTTTTGTCGCCAAGGCGCTCGGAGAGCGCCTCGATCAGCTGGGCCTTGTTGGCCATTCCAGTCCTCCAAGAAGCACTACTCGTCCACGGCCACTTCGGCCGACTCTGCGCACACGGTATTACCAATGCAGCACAAATTCCAAACGACGCGCGGAACTTTCCCTTGTATTGGGGCCGGTTCCGCCTCCCCAGAGCCCCCTCGGGGGCCTTCGGAGGTGCCGTTTGGCAGGTTTCGGGGCGGTGTGGGCGAGGTGGCCCGTCAGGTACGGATCCCCTTGCTGAGCAGGGAATCCGTACCTCTGGCTAGGCCTGCGAGGCGCCGATCGGCGTGGTCAGCGGCTTCCAGGAAGGCCGCTGAGACTCGAACGTGTCGATTTCTTCGGCGTGGCGGAGGGTGAGAGCGATGTCATCGAGTCCCTCGAGCAGCCGCCAGCGCGTGTAGTCGTCGATCTGGAAGGGCGCGACGAAGTCCTTGGCTCGTACGGTCTTCGCCTGGAGGTCCACCGTGACCTCCGTGCCGGGCTCGTTTTCGAGCAGCTTCCACAGCAGTTCGACGTCGGACTGGGAGACCTGGGCGGCCACCAAGCCCTGTTTGCCCGCGTTCCCGCGGAAGATGTCCGCGAACCGGGGGGAGATGACGGCCCGGAAGCCGTAGTTCATCAAGGCCCACACGGCGTGCTCACGGGAGGATCCGGTGCCGAAGTCCTGGCCGGCGACCAGGACACTGCCCTGGTCGAAGGGCTTCTGGTTGAGGATGAACTGCTCGTCGGAGCGCCAGGCGGCGAACAGGCCGTCCTCGAAACCCGTGCGGCTGACCCGCTTGAGGTAAACGGCGGGGATGATCTGGTCGGTGTCCACGTTGGACCTGCGCAGAGGGACGCCGACGCCGGTGTGGTGGGTGAACGGATCCATGTCGGGAAACTCCTTCGAATGAGGTCTGGCCGGACTAACGGGCGGCCACGGCCGGCAGGTCCGCGGGGCTGGACAGGGTGCCGCGGACAGCCGTGGCGGCCGCCACGAGCGGCGAGACGAGGTGCGTCCTGCCCCCCTTGCCCTGCCTGCCCTCGAAGTTGCGGTTGGAGGTCGAGGCACTGCGCTCGCCCGGCTTGAGCTGGTCGGGGTTCATCCCGAGGCACATCGAGCAGCCTGCCTGGCGCCACTCGGCGCCGGCCTCGGTGAAAATCTCGTGCAGCCCTTCGGCCTCGGCGGCCTGGCGGACCCGCATCGAGCCGGGGACCACGAGCATCCGCACCGAATCGGCGACCTTGTGCCCGCGCAGGACCGCCGCGGCGGCCCGCAGGTCCTCGATCCGGCCGTTGGTGCAGGAGCCGAGGAAGACGGTGTCGACGGCGATCTCGCGCAGCGGGGTGCCCGGTTCGAGGTCCATATAGGACAGGGCCTTCTCGACGGTGAGCCGCTCGTTGTCGTCGCCGATCGTCTCGGGGTCGGGCACCGAGGCGCCCAGCGGGAGCCCCTGGCCGGGGTTGGTGCCCCAGGTGACGAACGGGGTCAGCTCGGCGGCGTCGAGGTGGACCTCGGCGTCGAACTCGGCGTCGTCGTCGGTGCGCAGCTCGCGCCAGTTCGCCAGCGCGGCGTCCCAGTCGGCGCCGCGCGGGGCGTGCGGACGGCCCTTCAGGTAGGCGAAGGTCGTCTCGTCCGGGGCGATCAGGCCCGCGCGGGCGCCCGCCTCGATGGACATGTTGCACACGGTCATCCTGGCTTCCATCGACAGGCCCTCAATGGCCTTGCCGCGGTACTCCAGCACGTAACCCTGCCCGCCGCCGGTGCCGATCTTGGCGATCACGGCGAGGATGACGTCCTTGGCCGTCACCCCCTCGCCGAGCTCGCCGTCGACCGTGATCGCCATCGTCTTGAATGGACTGAGCGGCAACGTCTGGGTGGCCATCACGTGTTCGACCTCGGAGGTGCCGATGCCGAAGGCCATCGCGCCGAACGCGCCGTGCGTCGAGGTGTGACTGTCGCCGCACACCACGGTCATCCCGGGCTGGGTCAGGCCCAGCTGCGGCCCGATGACGTGCACGATGCCCTGCTCGTCGTCACCCATCGGATGCAACCGGACACCGAACTCCTTGCAGTTGCGGCGAAGGGTGTCGACCTGGGTGCGCGAAACCAGGTCCGCGATCGGCTGGTCGATGTCGATCGTGGGGACGTTGTGGTCCTCGGTCGCGATCGTGAGGTCGGGGCGGCGCAGCGGCCGCCCGGCCAGCCGGAGCCCGTCGAAAGCCTGCGGGCTGGTGACTTCGTGCACCAGGTGGAGGTCGATGTAGAGCAGGTCGGGCTCGCTGCCCTCGCCACGCCGCACGAGGTGCGACTCCCACACTTTCTCTGCCAGGGTGCGGCCCTTGCTGGTCATCTCCGGCTCCTCCCAAGAGCTCGTTCGGGAGCAAGGAACTCGGACGTCGCGGAAGGGGCGTGGGCACGGTCTCCCGTGACTCGAGTTCGTTTTTCCCAGATTGTGGACATCCCAAACTGCGGGACGGTAGTATCGGTTCGTGGGACAGCATAGCGGTATCGGAGTACTCGACAAGGCCGTGGCCGTGCTTCAGGCCGTGGCCGAAGATCCTTGTGGCCTGGCGGAACTGTGCACGCGCACCGGTCTGCCGCGGGCGACGGCGCACCGGCTCGCGGTCGGGCTTGAGGTGCATCGCCTGCTGCGCCGGGGGCCCGACGGGCGCTGGCGGCCGGGCACCGCGTTGTCGGAACTGGCGGGCGGGTCGACCGATCCCCTGCTCGACGCCGCCGGCTCGATCCTGCCGAAACTGCGCGACATCACCGGCGAAAGCGTGCAGCTGTACCGCCGCGACGGCGTGCAGCGCATCTGCGTCTCCACCGCGGAGCCGCCCAGCGGCCTGCGCGACACCGTCCCGATCGGCTCACGCCTGCCGATGACCGCGGGCTCCGGCGCGAAGGTGCTGGCCGCCTGGTCGGATCCGCATACCCAGCGCGCGATCCTGTCCGACGCGGTCTACGGCGAGCGCACGCTGCTCGAGGTCCGCCGCCGCGGCTGGGCCCAGAGCGTCGCCGAGCGCGAACCGGGTGTGGCGAGTGTCTCGGCACCGGTCCGCGATTCGACCGGCACCGTGGTGGCCGCCGTCTCCGTCTCCGGCCCCATCGAACGCATCGGACGCAAACCCGGGGCCCGCTGGGCCGCGGACCTCCTCGCCGCGGCCGACGCGCTCCAAGAGCGCCTCTGAGCCAGACCCCCAAAACCGCTTGATTGCCCCTGAAGGCCACCTTCACGG